>NZ_JAJTDH010000045.1:0-36939 GCF_021300285.1 Microcystis sp. 49638_E5
TCCACCTTAATTCCTTCTTTCAAAACTATACCTATCAATCGTTTCCCCTTTTTTTAAGTTTCTTCTCTTTTTGTTAAGAAAGATCCGACTAATGGATAGCTTAATAAGGGGGGTGTCTGATCCCCCCTGCCCCCCTTGATAAGGGGGGTGCCGATAGGCGGGGGGATCTACCCTTGATAAGGGGGGTGTCTGATCCCCCCTGCCCCCCTTGATAAGGGGGGTGTCTGATCCCCCCTGCCCCCCTTGATAAGGGGGGTGTCTGATCCCCCCTGCCCCCCTTGATAAGGGGGGTGCCGATAGGCGGGGGGATCTACCCTTGATAAGGGGGGTGTCTGATAATTTTTAACACATACCTACTTACTGTCATCAAAAATATCTAACTGCTGCAGAGAGGGGGAATTATCCGACTTAACCGGTTTAATTTTCTTAATTCCTTGACGCAAACCGATCGCAATTTTACTATGTTTTTCGATTTGACCCATCACCTGCATGGCACGATCGATCACAGAAGCTGGTAAACCGGCTAATCTCCCCGCTTCAATACCATAGGATTTATCCGCGCCTCCCGGTCGTACTTGGTGCAAAAATACTATCTCATGGGGTAATTCTTTGACTGTTACCTGATAATTAGCCACATTCTCTAAAATTGAAGCTAATTCGTTTAGTTCGTGGTAGTGAGTGGCGAAAATCGTCCGCGATTGCAGTACCGTGGCTAAATACTCCGCCACAGACCAAGCTATGGATAACCCGTCAAAAGTGGCTGTCCCCCGGCCAATTTCGTCTAATAATACTAATGATCTGTCTGTGGCGTGATTGAGAATATTGGCGGTTTCGTTCATTTCCACCATAAAGGTGGATTGGCCGGTAGCGAGGTCATCCACAGCCCCCACCCGGGTGAAAATGCGATCGCAGATGGAGATTTTGGCCGACTTTGCCGGGACAAAACTGCCGGTTTGGGCCAACAATTGAATTAATCCCACCTGTCGCAGATAACAACTTTTGCCACTAGCATTGGGACCGGTGAGAATAATCAAGTCGGGGTATTCTAAACCTTCCTGATTGCCCAAATTAATCGAATTCGGCACAAAAAAGCCGGCCCCCAGGGATTGTTCCACCACGGGATGACGACCATCTTTAATATCGATAAGACGACCATCGGCGATTTCTGGGCGACAATATCCCTGATAAACGGCGATTTCTGCCAATGCTGCCAACACATCTAAAGCGGCGACTTTTGTGGCTACTTCCCGGATTTCTGGGGAAAATTCGGCCACTTGACGGCGTAAATCGCTAAAAATCTCGTATTCTAACTTATTTAATTCATCTACTGCCGTCAGAATTATATTTTCTTTCTCCTTTAACTCGGTGGTGATATAACGTTCCTCATTGACTAAAGTTTGCTTACGCACATACTCTTTTGGGGCGAAATCGGCTTTACTGCGGGGTAAACTGATATAATAACCGAAAGTTTTGTTATAACTAACCTTAAGATTACTAATACCCGTTCTTTCTTTCTCTGTCGTCTCCAGATTCTTAAACCAATCGATTACTTCCTGATAGTCGCGCCGCAGGGCATCCAATTGGGCATCAATTCCCTCGCGAATCACCCCCCCTTCCTTCAGATGCAGCGGAGGAGATTCCACCAGATGCGCTATCACCTGCTGGCCTAATTTTTCTAAATCGGCGGGAATTTGCTGTAAAGCTTTCAAATAGGGCGAATTTCCCGAAGCAACCAAAGCCGCTAAATCGGCTAATTTGACTAAAGATGCCGCTAGGGAAAGTAAATCGCGGGCGTTAGCTGTTCCTGCGCCAACACGACCGCTTAAACGTTCTATATCGTAGATTTCCCTTAATTTTTGCCGAATATCTTGGCGCAGGGCGGGATTATCCTTTAACTCTTGGATAGTATCTTGACGGGCGCGAATACCGCGAGAATCTAAGAGAGGTTGCAGTAACCAACGACGTAAAGCGCGACTACCCATGGCCGTGCAAGTGCGATCAATCGCCCATAATAGAGAACCATAGAAGCTACCATCGCGCACCGTTTGGGTAATTTCAAGGTTACGACGGGTTTGCCCATCTAAAATCAAAAATTCGGAGATAGAGTAGGTTTTTAAGGGTTGTAGGGGGACTTGATTGGCTTTTTGGGTATCTTCAATGTATTCTAATAAGCCCCCAGCTGCGCGAATAGCGAGGGGTAAATGTTCGCAGCCCATCCCCTCTAGGGAACGCATTTTATAGGTGATTAGGAGACGATTTTTCGCCTCTGTGAGAGTAAAGATATTTTGGGGACGGAGAGAATAACAAAAACTATCGGGTAAACAGGGGGGGAGATGGTCGGATTTTTCCCCGGGGCGCAAAATACGGTTTAAATCGGGGGCATTGATGGGAAAAAGGATTTCTGAGGGCTGTAAACGGCTTAATTCTAGGCTTAAAGCCGTTAAATCACTGGCTTGGGTGGTGTAGAATTCTCCGGTGGAGATATCTGAATATGCTAATCCCCAATTTTCTCCGGTAATCACCACTGCGGCCAGAAAATTATTCTTTTTTGCGTTTAACATTCCCTCATCGGTGAGGGTTCCGGGGGTGAGCAGTTTGGTGATAGCGCGTTCTACGAGCCGTTTTTCGGCGGCTGCTTCCGTTGAATCTTCTACTTGGTCACAAATCGCCACCGCATAGCCTTTTTCCACCAATAAACGACTATAGCGCTCTAGGGCGTGGTGGGGAACTCCGGTCATGGCGACTCTCCCAATACCTTTACCCCCTTCCTTGCTGGTGAGAACTAATTCCAATTCTCTGGAGATAATCACCGCATCCTGAAAGAAGCACTCGAAAAAATCGCCCACACGATAGAGTAAAAGAGCATTGGGATAGGTTTCTTTTACCTCCACATAATGCTGGTACATAGGGGTGAGTTTATCGCGATCGAGTCCGCGATAATCACGATGGGGATCTTTATTGGTAGCGGGTGGTTCTAGGGGAAAATCCGAGGGGAGAGTCATGGGTGAAAGAAAGCTGGACAATTCTTTATTCAATTTAAGTAGGTAGGCGTTAAAAATTATCAGATGCCCCCCTTATTAAGGGGGGACTCAGGGGGGATCTCCCCGCCTATCGGCACCCCCCTTATTAAGGGGGGACTCAGGGGGGATCGAACCTAAAATCCATTTTTAATTTAATTATAACCAGCTACTTACCGCTCTTGAGAACCTACGATCAAAGAATCCCAATAGGCTAAGCTGCTGGTTCCTGTTATCCAACCCAGAGATTAACATCTGAGCTATCTGCATGAATTTGGTATCATTCCCTGTCCGAGAATTATATTTTTGTTAATAACAGTTATTTTTAAGGGGTGGGCTGCATTCTTTTAGTATAGACTTCGGTAGGATTAATTGAGGTGGTTATATCTTCTAAATCAAATTTTCGCAGAGTTTTATCTTTGGTATTGACCTGATAAACCAAACGATTAGTGATATCTAATCCAGTTAACCAATTACTGTGGGAATGATAGGCTCCCGTGTCGATATCTAGCCAACCGGCACCGGCGACTAATTGCCCCGGATTTACCCCCGGAAAAGTAAAAGTAATCGTGTGGCCAGTGATAATTAATTTATCACTAAAAAAAGGTTCCGGTATACTGTGGAATTCATCGCGGATCCAACAAAAATGAGTAGCATCTTGTTCTTCGAGGGGTAAATGGGGATAAACCCCGGCATGAACCAGCCAAATATCGCCTAAATCGAGGTAAAGAGGCAAGGTTTTCAGCCAATCGATGTGATCTTGCGGTATTTTGTGGTTATAGCTAAAAAGAGTAGTATTACCGCCATTATAAAGCCAACCTGGCAACATTTCCCCGATCATTCTTTGGCTGCCCAACACCTCTAGCAGCATCTGTTCATGATTGCCCAATAGACAACGATAGCGGTGTTGACGAACAAATTCAACCACTTGGGCGCTATTGGGACCACGATCAATTAAATCGCCCAAGAAATAAACTGGTTCCTTTTCTTGAGGCGCGATTGCTTCTATTAGCTGCAAAAGAGGATCGTATTGACCGTGAACGTCACCGATGATGATTCGACGGGAGGGCATAGTGGTAAAAATTGGGGGTCTGTGTTATTGTCCCTTGGTCGGGACTAATTCTAATATGCCCAGTTGAGACTTAAAAATTAACATTGATTTAGGGGAAATGGGGGAATTCAACTAAAACCCCATCACCCAACACCTAACCGGTCTAAATGTTAAGTTAAGTATCGAAGAGCGGCCGTTTCATCACCCGGTAGTAATATAATCACTGAGTTATCAACTTTGATCCTTGAGTATGACTGCATTCACCACAACCCCCACCCTTGCCAATTTGCCCGCCAGTGATAGCCGTAGCCGCGTCAGTGAATTTATGAAATCCCTACAGGATGAAATTTGTCAGGGATTAGAAGAAGTGGATGGACAAGCAAAATTTATCGAAGATAGTTGGCAACGGCCCGAAGGTGGCGGCGGACGTTCGCGAGTTTTGCGGGAAGGGGCAATTTTTGAACAAGCAGGGGTGAATTTTTCGGAAGTTTGGGGGAAAGAATTACCTCCTAGCATTGCCAAACAACGGCCCGAGGCTGCCGGTCATCAATTTTACGCCACGGGAACCTCGATGGTTTTGCATCCTCACAATCCTTATATTCCCACGGTTCACCTCAATTATCGCTATTTTGAAGCCGGCCCGGTTTGGTGGTTTGGCGGCGGTGCCGATTTAACTCCCTACTATGCTTTTGAAGAAGATGCTAGTCATTTTCACCGCACTTTTAAACAGGTTTGCGACCAACATCATCCTGAATATTATCCCGTTTTTAAACGCTGGTGTGATGAATATTTTTATCTCAATCATCGTCAGGAAGCCAGAGGCATCGGCGGGATTTTCTTTGATTACCAAGACGGTTTAGACCCTCTCTATCGTGGTCCTTTTGCCGAAAGTGATGCCGCTATCTATTCAGAAAAATTATCTCCCCAACAACCCCGCAACTGGGAAGAAATTTTTAGTTTCATTAATGACTGTGGCCGAGCTTTTCTACCCGCTTACGTTCCCATTGTCCAGAAACGCCGCTCGACGGAATACGGTGACAGAGAACGTCAGTTTCAACTCTATCGTCGCGGTCGTTATGTAGAATTTAATTTAGTTTATGATCGTGGCACAATTTTTGGGTTGCAAACTAACGGTCGTACCGAGTCGATTTTGATGTCTTTACCTCCTTTAGTCCGTTGGGAATACTGTTATCAACCTGCACCCAATACCCCAGAAGCAAAACTCTATGATATCTTCCTAAAACCCCAAGATTGGGTTAATTGGCAAGGTTAAATCAGTTATCAGTTATCAGTTATCAGTTATCAGAAGATTGCTTTTATTTATTCTTCCCAATTCATAATTCATAATTCATAATTCATAATTCATAATTCATAATTCATAATTCATAATTCCCTCTCCCGTTCTAGTTATCTGTCATTTGTCAAGTAAATAAATTTAAAAATTTTGGCTAATTTTTGGACACCTCTCCATACTCGTCTGGAAACCACAGTCAAAAAGGGACAATTATTACCTAAAAATGCGTCTCTGTTAGTGGCATTGTCGGCAGGTCAGGATTCCCTCTGTTTAGGTCAATTATTGCTGGATTTGCGCTCTCGTTGGGGTTGGCAACTAGCGATCGCTCATTGTGATCACCGTTGGTCTTACGACCGAGGATTAGTGGATCATGTGCGTAAAATCGCCGAAATTTGGCAATTACCCGTTTATATTGCCACCGCACCCCCCATGGCGGAAACGGAAGCCAAGGCCCGACAATGGCGTTATCAAGCTTTACAAACAATCGCCCAAGAACAGGGTTTTAATTATCTTCTCACGGCACACACGAGGAGCGATCGAGCGGAAACTTTTCTTTATAATCTCACGCGCGGAGCCGGTAGTGATGGACTTTCTGCCTTAACTTGGTTGACAAGTTTAACCCCAGATATTTTTTTAGTCCGTCCCCTCTTAAATGTCACTCGCGGGGAAACTTTCGCTTTTTGTCAAAGTCGAGAATTACCGATCTGGTACGATCGAGCTAATGAGAATTTACGCTATGCTCGCAATCGCATCCGTCAGGAATTATTACCCTACCTGCAAACTAATTTAAACCCCCAAATCGAAAAACATCTCGCCCAAACTGCTGAAATTTTGGAAGCAGAAAGCGATTATTTAGATAGTATTGCCCGGGATATTTTTCGTCAGGTTATCGATCTAGATCAACAAAGACTCGATCGCTCCCCTTTACAAATTCTACCTCTAGCGATACAAAGACGAGTGATTCGTTTATTTTTAGCTCAATATTTACCCTCATCACCTAATTTTGCCGAAGTTGAGTCAGTGGTTAATCTCATTACTGGTGTTAATCGCGATGCCACTTCCTCCTTAACCGGCAAAATTCGGGTAGAAGTACAACAAAATTGGCTATATATCAGTGATCAGTGATCAGTTAAGTAGCTGGTTATAATTAAATTAAAGATAGATTTTAGGTTCGATCCCCCCTGCCCCCCTTGATAAGGGGGGTGCCGATAGGCGGGGGGATCTGAAAGTTTTCAATACCTACCTACTTATCAGTTATCAGTGATCAGATTACAGTTTTAAGTGGACAGTGTTAGGGGAAAACTTTGCTACTTTCTTTTCACTGATTACTGATTACTGTTCACTGAAAAAAACCCATCTCCCCATTCTAGTTATCTGTAGCTAACTTTTACAGCAATTAGTTTAAAGATAAACTAAAATAGTAATACAATTAAACTAAAAATAAAATTGGCGTAGAATAATGAGCGAAACTAAAGTAATTAATCGAGAAAACTTACTGGTAAATCTCCGGCAACAACTGCGAGCCGGACAACAGGAATTAGCCGATTGGCAAGGGGGAAAAATGGCCATTTCTGCGGTGCCGGGGGCGGGAAAATCCCACAGTTTGGCCGTAGCTGCCGCTATGGTTATTGCTCGTGAGCAACTTCATGCTAAAAAACAGTTAATTATTGTCACCTACACGCGCTCGGCTGCCGCTAGTATTAAAGCTAAAATTAAACAACGCTTGCAAGATTTACAACTTTCGGTCCAAGGTTTCAGCGTCCAAACTCTGCACGGACTGGCTCTACAATTAGCCCGTCGTTACCCAGAATTATCGGGATTAGACCTCGAATCTTCTACCTTAGTTATTCCGACTCCTAGCCATAGAATTATTAGAAACTCGGTGGAAAAATGGCTAATTACTGAACCAATTCGTTATCAAAAGTTATTAGAAGGAGTGGAATTTGATGGGGAAGAAACAGAAAGATTACGCCGTCAATCGGTGCTGAGAACCGAAATTTTACCTAGTCTTGCCTATACGGCCATTCATGAGCTAAAAAGTTCGGGATTATCACCGCAGCAAGTCTGGGAATTAAGCCACTATACCGAAGATAATTATCAAATTCTCGCTATTGCTAGTGGTTTGTACCAACAGTATGAAATCCTGATGCGTCAGAAAAACTATATAGATTATGATGACATGATTTTAGGAGCCTTGCGAGTATTAGAGGAAGAAAAAATTCGCCGACAATGGCAAAAATCTGTCTTTGGAGTCTTTGAAGATGAGGCACAGGATTCTAGTCCTCTCCAAGAAAAACTAATTACTATTTTAGCAAAAAATAATGACGGTGAAATACCTAATTTAATTCGCGTCGGCGATCCCAATCAAGCGATTAATTCTACCTTTACCCCCGCCGATCCTGTTTACTTTAATTGGTTTTGTGAAAGTTGTCAAAACGAAGGCAATTTATCCACTATGAACCAAGCAGGTCGCAGCAATACTAAAATTATTGAAGCTGCTAATTTAGTGTTACAATGGGTCGATCGAGATTGGAAACAGGGAAAAGATAATCATAAAGTTACCGAGGCTCCTTTTCGAGTTCAAGCGATTCTTCCCGTCGGTGCTGAAGATCCCCAACCTAATCCAGTCAAGGAGGGAAAAGGATTAGAAATTTATCAACCCGATGACATTTATCAAACAGTAGAATTAATTGAAAAACGTCTAGTTAAATTACTTCAAGAAAACCCTCAACATAATGCGGCTATCCTCGTTAGAGAAAATCGACAAGGACACTTTTTTGCTCAAAAATTCGCCCATTTTTACAAAAGTTATCAAATCAGAATTTTTGAAGCTAATGAGATCGATCGCTTTTCCCAAATTCCCGCCGAAATGCTGAAACTATTGGCTTTTGTCGAACGTCCCCACTCTCCCGATTATCTCAAAGCGGCCTTAGAAGTGCTACAATTGAGGGGTTTAATTACTGCCCAAGACTTAAATCCTTTAGTTACCTATCCCGAACAGTTTCTCTATCCCACTCCCCTCGATCCTGAACTGAAATCTAACGAAAAAATCGCCCGTCGTTATTGCTGCAGTTTACTAAAAGCTAGATTAGAATTACCCCATTATCAACTCCTGTCTTTTTTCGCTATGACTCTCCAATATTCGGGGTCAGAATTAGCCACATTGCAAAAATTAACCGCCCGTATTTATCAGGAAACTGCTGGTAATAGTTCTCTCAAAAATACAATTAATACTCTTAATGAAATTATCGCCTCTGAGCGCTTTGAAGGAGTGGAAGAAGATAACGACGATTGTTATACTCGTCCCGGACAACTGACGATTATTACTATGCACAAAGCCAAGGGTTTAGACTGGGATTATGTTTTTATTCCCTTTCTTCACGAAGATATTATCCCGGGCAAACCTTGGGTTCCCAATGGGGCGAAATTTTTGGCAGATTTTACCCTCGCAGAAGTGGCCCGGGCGCAAATTCGAGCAGCGGTTCATCAACGCTATTTAAACCCCGATAGCATACCAATTATTCCCCCACCTTTAAGCGCTTGGTTAGAAGCTGGACAACTTAAAAAAGCTGAAGAATACCGACTTTTGTATGTAGCGATGACGCGAGCAAAAAGACTTTTATGGATGTCGAGTGAAAAAAAAGCTCCCTTCCGTTGGAACACTTTTCGCGGAGATGAAAGTAGTCAATTACAGGATAAAAATCCCTGTCCTGTCTTTCCTGTTTTAATCAATGCTTTCCCCGATTCTTTCTGTGTTTAACTGTTGCTGCAGCGTCCGCGGATAAAGAATTAGGAAGACAAACCACCAGAGGAGTATGGGAATAGATAGGAGTAGAGTTAACCAGAGACGCTGAGTTAAAAACCAACAGCCAGCAATCAGGGTAATTCCTGTCAACAGAATGGACCAAGGTTGACACCAACGGGGTTTGTGGTCCCAAACGCTACTAGATTTCGAGTTAGACATTGGTTAAGGGGCGGTAATTTACTAACTTGATTTTATCGTACCTGACTATTCAGATCACTGCTACAATTTTGGGTAATTCTATCAATAGATTTTCTTATCTCTAGACAAACTAAGCTAAATTTTCCTATGATTGATGTCTTTTATCCGATTCCCAAGCTGTTAGATACTATTCTGACGGAGATTTATGCCGAAAATCGCCGTAAACATGAAGAAAGAATGGCAGAATTACAAGTAATCTCTAATTCTTCCCTTCGCGATGCCTACGCTCAACAGCTATTATTAGATCGATTTCTTGCTCCCGTGGAAAATGCTCAACATAGCATTCAAAATGCCGCTAAACACGCTCAGTACATGGCAGAAGTAGTTAATTATTATCATCATGACCATGGCTGTAGTCAAGAGCAAGCTCAAGAAATATCCCGTCAATTTCGGGCTTTAGCGGTTAAAATTTCTCAAATTGACTCTCTTTACGATTTAAAAATCATTTATCAAGTGGTTACTGTTTTCACCCAGCAATTATCAAGATTTAAACACCGAGAAAGAAATTATTCTTGGGAAAGGGAAATCAGAAAGGGTATTTTAGATCCCTTAAATACCTGCATTGCTGTGGAAAAAAATTTTCAAAGACGGGTAGCTTTGATGACTGGTGAACACCCATCAGCTACGGTAATGGGATTATTAGAGTCAGAATAGACAAACTGACTCTAGGGACATTTTTGGGGGAGTTTTAATACAAACTCCCCGCAATCATAGCCGCTAATAAAATAAAACCGACCCAAACATTTTGGCCGAACATTTGACCATAAACTGGTTTAGGTAAATCCGATTGACGTAACAGCCGGTATTGACGCCACCAAGCGATCGCCGCTAGACCCAACCCTAGCCAAAAAGAAGCTGATAACTGCATTTTTTGCCCCTCCCAAGCCAATAAACCTACTGTTAGGGCAAAAAAGACCCCCACGGCTTCCGGAGCGTATTTGCCGAAAAATATGGCACTAGAGTTAATACCAACCTTGAGATCATCCTCTCGATCGGACAGAGCATAAATTGTATCAAATGCCAATGTCCAAAAAATCACCGCTCCCCATAATATAAATGTATTACTATTTAACGCCCCAGTGACGGCACTCCAACAGATTAAAACCGCAAAACCCCAAGCGAGAGAAAGAACCAATTGGGGTACAGGAAAAAAACGCTTGGCGAGAGGATAGCAGATAATCAAGGGAACGGCGGCCACACATAGGCAAAAACTCAGGAAATTGAGATATAAAGCTAAAATTGCGGCACAAAAGAAAGCAATTAGAGCGATAATCAAACCAACCTTGATCGATAAAGCTCTGGCCGCTAAAGGACGGTTACGAGTGCGATCGACCTGTGGATCGATATCCCGATCCCAAAGATCGTTAACCACACAGCCGGCGGCGCTAGTAGCCAAAGTTCCCAAAATGATCACCCCGATCAAGGGTAGCGGTGGCACACCGTCTGCCGCCAAAAATACCGCCCATAAAGCGGGAATCATCAAAATTAACCTACCGGCGGGTTTATCCCAGCGCAAGAGGCGAATAATCGTCATCCAAGTGGGTTCTAGATCGGGTTGGGATATAGTCATAATTTCTCGTAAAAAGTAGAAACTAGGAGTTAAGGGGAATTATGAATTATAAATTATGAATTATGAATTATGAAGTGGGAAGTGGGAAGAAAAAAGCTGACTCCTGCCTTTTGCCTTTTGCCTTTTGCCTTTTGCCTTTTGCCTTTCCTAACCAAGAAGTTAATTTTGCACGACTACTTACTTAACGTGATTACCAGCCCCAACTATTGGGAACGCCTTTAAATGGACCAACCACATCGGAGGTTATCCATCCCCCGTAAAAGTTGCCCGGTTGCGGTTGTACTAATTCCCCATCGGCATAACAAGCGGTCATTTTGGCGGGATAAAAAGCCAGATAATTCTTAATTGCTTGAAACTCTGGTGTCGGATCTGGATAATACCAAGCGACGTTAATTGCCTGTTGATCCCCAACGGTGATATTGTAATATCCCGCTAGACCTTTCCACTCACAAAAAGACTTTTCTGCTGTGGCTTGCAGGTATTCCATTTTAATATCTTGGGGCGGTAGATAATAAACTGGAGGATGACTGGTTTCTAGAACTCGATAACTGCTTTTAGTATCGGCAATTATCACCCCATTAAAGATAATTTTTAGGTGTTTAGGTGATAATTCTAGGCGCGGGGGACGAGGATAATCCCAGACGGATTCCTGTCCTGCTTTTGCTGGTATTGGTTGGGGACGAAACATAATTTTTCTTATATTATTCTCCGAGTCAGTATTCTCTGAGTCATTTCACCGTTTACTGATTACTGATTACTGATTGGGTGCATCTCCTATTGGTGACTTTCTCTGACATATAGGTGAGCAGCAGAAGTCATTTAAAGAGGGCGAATGCAATTCGCCCCTACAATAATAATATTATCGCACCAATGGTAGGGGCGCATCGCGTGCGCCCAAATGTAGTATAGATATTTCTACAAAATTGAGATGCACCCGATTACTTTTCACTGTTTACTGTTTACTGATCACTGAAAAGAGTTTTCTCAGGGTTTCCACTCGTTCTCGATTGACATTTAAATCCGATTCTCCTAACCGGGAGGCCGAGCGAACATCGATCGCATTTTTGCTAGGATTAAGAGAAAATTCTAGATCATCGACAAATCCCATCCATTGACTGCTAAATTCGGCGTAGAGATAGTTACTATCTTGGTTAATAATTTTAGTTCTCGGTTGGGAGGCGATAATTTTAGCTAATTGCTCGATCGCTTTTTCACCGCTACCCTGATAACTAAGGGGTTCGATCGCATGAGCCTGATCCTGACTCTGACTACTAACACAATTAGGAGTGACCGGACAAGGGGCCAGTTTACCCTCCCTGACTCCCAAATAATCGGGACGAGTACCGGCGAATAAACTGACGCTATCGGGAGCAATGAACCTAATTCCTAGCCAGATGAGCAGTATTCCCAGGAAAATAAACGGGGTTAGCCGGAAAGATTTTTTTACCGTGTCGGAAGTTTCAGTCATGCTAGTCTTACAGAATCACTTCAATTAACTTAACATTGATAGGTGTGGCAATATCAGGAGATAGAATAAGATGTTTCTCGATGAATTACAACCCGTTGTTAAAGAACTGATTCAACAACCGATCGCTTTTTTCGGTGGTTTTGCCTCTGGATTACTGCGCTTGAAACTCTCGGACGATCCCCTCAAAAAATGGTTAGAAGAGCAGGGATTAGTCAGTTTTAAGGACAATAATCAGGATAACGGCAACAGTCCCCAGTCGATCTCGATCGATTAGGGATCGGGGGTTAGCTGTTGGGGGTGAGGGTATTCTCCCATCCCCAAAACCCCCCGCTTACCACCCCATCAGCTTAACTTGTTGCTGAAAGTAGATAAATTTCCTCAGCTACTCTTTTTAAGCGTCTTAATTGCGCTTCCATATCCTTTTTAGTCCATTTGGCGGCGAATTGCTGGAATCCCCACCCCACAACCGGATTAGGAATCGCAAACTCAAAACGATTGATTAAACAAGTGCCGTCATCATTGGGTTGACATTCCCAGCGATCGCAACCGCGAAAAAAGCCTTCAAATTGCCAGACAATTAACCCCGGTTCCCTCTCAATCACCGTACTTTTTAGCGTTGGCTGAATTAGGGGAATTTGAATCAAAAAACGACTTCTCCCACCGATATCGGTCTTCCAATCGCCGATAGGTTCACAAACTAACACCGGATTCAACCAACGACGCATTAACTCTAAATCCGTGATACAACGCTCCACCGTCGTGGCACTAGCTTTAATCTGAATTGATTGTTCAAATACTTGACAAGATGACATTGATCTGCTTATAAATTGCTGGCTGAGAATTATCGGTAGTCGGACAAAAATAAAGTTAACTGTGCAGACAAGGCAACAGTAAGGGTTTCGGCCTTGGTTACATTTCTTAACATAGTCTTGTTTATAGCCTTTCTCATCAAGATAAAGTGTAACCTAATTTGCTATGGACGACCGGCGATCGACTCCCCAAAACGAAAACTTCCTACCTCACCATTAAGATAACTGCTCTCAAGCTCACTTTTTCACCAACTTGACAAATTCTCGAAAACGTTGGCGTAATCTCTCGATATTAACTGATAATAATATTGGTATCGATAACAAAGCGTTTAGTTATCTTCATTTAAGAGAGATTCTAAAATTTCAAGGGTTAATCCTCTCTCTTGTGCTTTTTGTCCAATAGTATCCATCGTTTTATATAATTTGTCCAGAGATTCTTTTCTAGATAAATTTGAAGATTGAACATAAAAAGCGATTTTTTCTGCTATTTTTTGACGATCTTCTTCCGTTGCATTCCAATAAGTTTCAGCAACATCTAAAGGAACTTTGATTTTAATTTCTGTTTGATAGTTTGTCATAATTATATTTTCTTAGTTTAGTAGTAAAGAAATTTAGTCGAAATTAATAGCCTCCCTTCCGCCAGCGTTACAGTCTAGAAGTTTCAGTTACTCTAGCGCATTGTTAAACCGATTGTCAAGTTTAGTTACTCTCAATTTAAGATATGTAATTTACTTTGGTTGCGAAAAACCAACGCCGCTAGTGTAAGTATTCTTCAGCGCCTGGACTAAATCTAGAGATGACGTTGGGGGGAAGGCTAATGCAGGAACGGTAAATAAATTTGGCTGAGTTGCTTGCTATGATTAGGGGTAATTATTAACACTTCTTAAAAAGCGAGTGTAAAAATGAGGCAAGTCATTGTATATCGAGACGAAGACGGCTATTGGATTGTGGATTGTCCAAGTCTCAAAGGCTGAGTTAGTCAAGGAAAAACGAAAGAAGAAGCCTTGATTAATATAAAAGAGGCTATTGCCGGTTATATTGCGGCTTTAGCGGAAGACGGCCTGCCGATTCCAGCAATTATTAGAGACCTTGAAGTCTAACCATTATGAGCGGAATTAATCGCGAGATTTTTCTTGACACTAAGCATATTTCTAAACATTTACCGAATACTCCACAATCACGGAGATTACTGTTACGAGGACGAGCTATTCATGTGTTTAAAGATGAAGATACAATGCTACGAGTTATTCAGGCTATCATGGAAAGGGGTGAATACACGGGCAATGTGCGAAACTATGAGCGCTATGGGCTATTCTTTGCCGAAGCGATTGGTTGTCGTATCAGCCCAGATGGTTTAAAGTCTTCTTTATTCTACGGCGAGGTTAAGATTAATGCAAACAACCAATATCACGCAATTCCTCGAACCCGACCTAGTGAAGGATAATTGGCGCTTCCTAGAAGTTTGGGTGGATTCCATGCAGTCCCCTCCCTATATCCTGCTAGTGTTGATCGATAAGGCGAGGGGGTGTTATGTTTTTGATCCTGCTGAAAAGTACCGTCTCGTCAAGGCGTTTCCAGATTATGAAGAGGCTCAACTCTGGCTCTTGGAAGATGAATACGAACCGATTGAAGGACGATTATCTAGTGAGGAAAGCGCTTAGATTTGTTTAAACTTGTCGTTTGGAATGAAGTCAGAATATCGCCTTACCAGTGCCGTTAGGGTAAGCACCGAGATAGTTACGAATGGAGTCAGGTTTGGGTAATTGGCGCTAGGATTATCGGAGGATTTTCTTTCGGCACTGGTAGAAAACAATTAGGAGGATTTATGATCCCGGTTAATGAGGCTCAACAAAAGTTGCAGGATTTGATTGATTCAGTAACTGTTTCCCACGAACCCATTATTATTGAGGGATGCGATGGTAATGCAGTTTTGCTATCTGAAGGGGATTGGAAATCGGTACAAGAAACGTTATATCTCCTCTCAATTCCGGGGATGCGAGAATCAATTCGGGAGGGACTGGCAACGCCGGTTGAAGAATGTGCTGAGGAGCTAGAATGGTGAGGTGGAAATTGGTTTACACCAAACAGGCGCAGAAAGACCCTAAGAAGCTTAATTCTAGTCATTTAAAAAAATAAAGCGCAGATGTTGCTTGACATTCTTCAGGTCAATCCATTCCAAAATCCCCCGCCTTAGGAAAAGTTAGTGGGAGATTTGAATGGTGTGTACTCTCGGCGAATAAGCATTCAGCATCGTCTTGTGTACGAAGTTATTCAATCTGAGGGTATAGTTAAAATCCTGCGGATGTGGACACATTATGAGTAGCGTTAAGACATCGTTAAATCTAGGATTTGCTGAAAAACTTTTTGCCGCAAACCCTAACTATAGGCTCAAGCTCACTTTTTCACCAACTTGACAAATTCTCGAAAACGTTGGCGTAATCTCTCAATATTAGCCGATTTCCCGCCATAACGCCAATCAACGTAGGCGCAAGCAATCTCCTCGATAATATTCGCCACTGGCGGCGGTTGGACGCGGCGGGCGGCGGTGGCGTATTCTAAAGGGGTTTGAGCGGGATGTTTACCATAACCGGCTTCTGTTAAGATTCCTAACATTTGCTGGTATAAACGCTCGATTGGTGGTAGTTTTGCTAACTTGCGACCCCGACGCCAACGATGGAACTGTCCCCATCCTAACCAACCAGCGTAGGCGAAGACGACCCCCAATAAACCGCCGAGAATTCCCCCTAAAAGACTGCCGGAAATAAAGCGCCATAACCAGGCCAATAACTGACCGATAGTAACGATAACATTTTCCCAAATCAGACCAAGAAAACCCGTGACTGGGGAAGGCAACCATCCGGCTACCCATTGCCAAAATTGCTTGAGGACGCTAAAAGGTTTCGCTTCCTCAAAGGATGGGGGAATTAATTCGTGGCCCGGGATAGGATCGAAAGTGTACCAACCGTAACCCGGGAAAAACACCTCTGTGATGGCGTAAGCGTCCGTATTTTGGACAACATAAAAGCCAGTGAAAGGATTAAACTGGCCAGGGGCAAAACCGGTGGCTAATCGGGCAGGAATACCGATCGAGCGTAACATAATCGTTAACACGGTGGAAAAATGATCGGCGTAACCCCCCTGAAAACGAAACAAAAAGGCCGAGACTAAATCCTCATTTTCGGCTAAAAAGGGCAAATCGGTTTTTAATTCGTAGTTTTGCTTCAATGCTTGGGCCAAATATAGGGCCTTCTCGTAGGGAGAGGTTAAAGGTGTGGGAGATTTTGCCAGCAATTCCTCGGTTTTTCGGCGGACTTTCGGGGCAATTTCGGCAGGAATTTGTAAATAATAGTTGAGAATAGACTTAGGGTAGGTTTCTGGGGCCGATCGCAGTTGGCTGCGATTGCGTTCCGGCACTTGTGAGATTACAGTATAAGTTAGCCCTTCTGCTAACCCCCCCGGCGACCTTAAGCTATTTTCTCGGTCCAAAGATACCTGTCGGGTAGGAAAAAAGAGAAACTGGGGCGAAGTAAGGGCAGGGATAATATTCGGTAAACTGGAGACAATGCTGTAGGTTTGGACTACCTGATGGGTTTTGGCCTGGGTTGCGGGTAGCGGCACAAAAAAGCGATAGGACCAACTACTGCGATTTAAATCCTCTAATTCTTGATCTCGCGAGATTTGCCACCCTTGACCAGTATAGCGATCAAAGGCCATGGCCCGCCAGAATCCGGGGGCTTGAGAACGTACCCGCATGACTATTTCTGGAGTCATACTTCCCCGCAAATTTTGGTTGATTTGGGGGTTAAAACCGTAATAAAAGGTAGAATCTAACTGTCCTGACCCTGTAGTGGGACTATTACCGCCATTTACGCCACCCTTCGCCGTTTCACCCTCGCGCACATAGCCGGGGTTAACGATTTGTCTGTCTCCCTGTTCAAAACCCTGATTTTCCATACCTTCGGGACTATTGACGGGAAAAGATTGAATTTGATAACCAGGAAAACGCGGCATCAGGGCAAAAATTGTTAATCCCAAGAGGAGAATTGTCAGAAAGAAAATCCCAAAACGTTTGGGAGAAAGGGGGGAATTTTGCGGGGAAACTAATTTTTTTGTGGCTAGACGTGGGGGTTTCTTTGAGAAGAAAGGGAGACTCTGATTGAGATTATCTAAACCTAAACGAGAACGATAGTCTAAAACTAGGGTAGGTAGGGATAAAAGCAGAAAGAGGATTAACCAAGGCGCAAAAGCGAGGGTTTGGGAGATTGTCCCGGCGACTCCCAAGAGAATTAAACCGATTACCATAGAATAACCTAAATCTTTGCGTCGGGGCAGGTCAAAACTATGGAGAATTTGTAATTGAATTAATAATTGTGTTAGGGCAATGCGACTATCCTGCATCGCAACGATATTACCCAAGAATAGCGCCAACACCACTAACATTCCGATCGCTATACAAAATTTTGCCCCGATATTGCGCTTTTTCCTGCGTCGCCAACTCCAGATTCCGCCGATAATACTGAGAGGAACAGCCCAAATACTGGTATAACTATCGGTAGCCACATCGGTGGCGATAATACCGACGATTACTAACGCTTGCACCAGAATTCTTAAAATAATCGATTCCTCGGTTTCCGGCAAGGGAGAAGATTCTATCTTTTGCCAGAGGGTTTTTAAGGAAGGTCTTGGACGAGCAGCGCTACTAACCATAGGGTAAATTGGGAGAAGGACAAAGAAGTTAATTTTATATTTCCCAGTTCTAATCTCGATCGCTCCATGGGGTAAAGTGGATTTTAGATGTCAGGAGATAGGAAAATAGGGAGATAGGAGAAGGGAGCAGGGAGCAGGGGAGATAAGGAGAAAAAAGCCGATTACTGATAACTGATGACTGATTACTGATAACTGATTACTGATTACTGATAACTGATAACTGATTACTGACCCATGATAGCCGTTACCAAGCCTGAAATTTTACCGTTACTTCATCCCCTGATTGGACAATTAGCCACGGTAATTCTGTCCCACTGGGAAAAATATCTTGATTTGTCGCCCTTTGAGTTGCCGGAAGGTTTAGGCTATGTGGAGGGACGTTTAGAAGGGGAAAAATTAATTATCGAGAATCGCTGCTATCAAACTCCCCAGTTCCGCAAAATGCACCTAGAATTGGCTAAACTGGGCAATGGTTTGGATATTCTCCACTGTGTCATGTTCCCCCGTCCAGAATATCCGCTGCCGATGTTTGGATGTGATATAGTCTCCGGCAAAGCGGGAATCAGTGCCGCTATTGTGGATCTTTCTCCCACCAGTAGCGATAAAACTCTCCCTAGTGCCTATAATCAAGCTTTAGCGGCTTTACCTGCGGCCGATTTCGCCCAAGCTCGTGATTTACCGCCTTGGGGTCATATTTTCTCCCAATATTGTCTGTTTATTCGTCCCGAAACCGCCGCCGAGGAACGACAATTTTTACAAAGAGTTACAGATTTCTTGACAATTCACTGCAAATGTGCTAAGGAAAGTCAGCCTCTTTCCGGGGAAGAAGCGCGCATTTATTTACAGGGACAACGGGATTATTGTAGTCAACAGCAGAAAAACGATAAAACTCGGCGTGTACTAGAAAAAGCCTTTGGTTGGGAATGGGCAGAGCGTTATATGACCGGAGTTCTCTTTGATTTGCCCGATTAAACTGAACTATCCCCTCCCCCCTTGCTCCTAGGGTTGATTCATCGTAGGGTTGATTCATCGTAGGGTTGATTCATGAATCAACCCTACCATTAGTATGGGGGGGAGCCGACAATTTTTAACACCTACCCACTTAATTTAGAGATTTTCTGCAACTTCATCGCTATTTTTCCCATTTTTGAACTCTCAAACCCTAATTAGGCCAGCAGTCTCTTGAAACTTAACAATATTAACAGACAAGGATAGGAAAATAATTGCTAGATTGATTTAGGTACAGTCAAATGTAACCGCGAGAACAAGAGAAAAAAGGCGGTTTTGCTAGGTAAAACCGTTAAAAGCCCTAGCTTAATTTCTCGATTCTGACGATTAAATAAATATTAAAACAGCCGATGAATCTAACGAACTTTCCTTGGTTAACTGCCATCATCCTTTTTCCCATCGTCGCCGCTTTATTGGTTCCCATAATTCCCGATAAAGACGGTAAAACCGTGAGATGGTTTGCTCTGACGGTGGGATTAATCGACTTTGCCCTAATTATCTACGCTTTCTATAGCAGTTACGATTTCGCTAATCCCAATCTGCAATTAGTGGAAAGTTACCAATGGTTGCCCGAAATTGACCTAAGATGGTCTTTAGGAGCCGATGGCCTCTCCATGCCTCTGATTATCTTAACGGGATTTATCACCACTCTGGCTATCTTAGCGGCTTGGCCGGTCACTTTTAAACCGAAACTGTTCTACTTCCTGATGCTGTTGATGTACGGGGGACAGATTGCAGTGTTTGCCGTGCAGGATCTGTTACTGTTCTTCCTCGTCTGGGAATTAGAATTAGTCCCCGTCTATCTCATCCTCTCCATTTGGGGCGGTAAACGCCGTCTCTACGCAGCCACCAAATTTATCCTTTACACCGCCGGAGGCTCCCTATTCATCCTTGTAGCGGCGCTGACGATGGCTTTTTATGGCGATACCGTCTCCTTTGACATGGTGACTATTGCTGGTAAAGACTTCCCCCTGAAACTGCAATTATTCCTCTACGCCGGTTTCCTGATTGCCTACGGGGTAAAACTGCCGATTTTCCCCCTCCATACTTGGCTGCCGGATGCCCACGGCGAAGCCACTGCCCCCGCCCATATGTTACTAGCGGGAATTTTGCTTAAAATGGGTGGTTATGCGCTCTTACGGATGAATATGGGGATGTTACCCGATGCTCACGCCGTTTTCGCCCCCGTTTTGGTGATTTTAGGGGTAGTTAATATTATCTACGCCGCCTTAACTTCCTTTGCCCAACGCAATCTTAAGCGCAAAATTGCCTATTCTTCCATCTCTCACATGGGATTTGTCCTGATTGGTATGGCTTCCTTTACCGATATTGGCACAAGTGGGGCGATGTTACAGATGATTTCCCACGGACTGATTGGGGCGAGTTTATTCTTTATGGTCGGTTGTACCTACGATCGCACCCATACCCTGATGTTAGACGAGATGGGCGGTGTCGGCAAGAAAATGAAGAAAGTTTTTGCCATGTGGACCACCTGTTCCCTCGCTTCCCTCGCTTTGCCCGGGATGAGCGGTTTTGTGGCGGAATTAATGGTATTTATCGGTTTTGCCACCAGTGATGCCTATAGTCCCACTTTCCGCGTTATTATCGTCTTTTTAGCAGCTATCGGTGTCATTCTCACCCCGATTTATCTCTTGTCCATGTTGCGAGAAATTCTCTACGGGCCGGAAAATAAGGAATTAGAAGAACACCATGCCCTAGTGGACGCGGAACCCCGGGAAGTCTTTATCATCGCTTCTCTATTAGTGCCAATTATCGGTATTGGACTCTATCCCAAAGTGGCTACGACGATTTACGATGCTACTACCAATAAATTAACCGCCCTAGCGCGTAATTCTGTCCCCAGTTTAGTGCAACAGGCAAAGGCAAAAACCCCCAGTTTCTCCCTTTATTCCCTAAAAGCCCCCGAAATCTAAGGATTTATCAGTTATCAGTTACCAGTTACCAGTTATCAGATTTGAGTTTTAAGTGAGCAGTATTAAATCCCACTTTCCGCACTTCTTAACATTCAATTGATAATTTTTACTAATATTAAATCCGGTTATTAAAGAATGATTATTTATTCTCCCTTTTGCCTTTTGCCTCTCCTCATAACTAGCCTGTACTCAATGGATTTAGTATTATTATACTTTTAATTGATTGTGTGATTATTTTAATGCGATCGCTACTGAGTACAGCCTGGAGAATTATTAGAATTAGTCCCCACTGGAGCAATCGCGCCCAAAGAAGATTAGGCGGTCGCAACGCGCTCGCTACGCGAGACCGCAACATGGCAAAATATAGGAGTTTAGCTCATGTCTAACGAAACCGTGACTTATTCCCTAGAAGCTGTTCTAACAAGGATTGAGGGAAAAATAGACTCTCTACAAAGGGATGTTAACAAGCTAGAAATAGGACAATCAGAGTTAAAAGGGGAGATTAAAGCCTTAGGCTTTAAGGTTGAGGGCATCGATAAAAGATTAGAAAAAGTAGAAAATGAACAATCTGTTTTAGTTAAGTCTATTTCTGACTTACAGGGATTTCGGGGGTTAATTTTACCTCTGATTGTTGGGGGAATTAGTGCCGGTATCGGGGCAATAATCACCGTCAGCATCAGATTTTCTCTACTCAGTGGCAACCCATAAATAAGGCGATTGCAACATAGCAAAATATAGGAGTTTAGCTCATGTCTAACGAAACCGTGACTTATTCCCTAGAAGCTGTTCTGACAAGGATTGAGGGGAAAATAGACTCTCTACAAAGAGATGTTAATCAAAAATTCGACAAAATTGATGAACGATTAACCAAAGTAGAAACAGGACAATCGGAGTTAAAAGGGGAAATTAAAGCCTTAGGCTTTAAGATTGAGGGCATCGATAAAAGATTAGAAAAAGTAGAAAATGAACAATCTGTTTTAGTTAAGTCTGTTTCTGACTTACAGGGATTTCGGGGGTTAATTTTACCTCTAATTGTTGGGGGAATTAGTGCCGGTATCGGGGCAATAATCACCGTCAGTATCAGATTTTCTCTGCTCGCTGGCAAACCCTAAATAAGGCGATTATAACATAGCAAAATATAGGAGTTTAGCTCATGTCTAACGAAACCGTGACTTATTCCCTAGAAGCTGTTCTAACAAGGATTGAGGGGAAAATAGACTCTCTACAAAGGGATGTTAACAAGCTAGAGATAGGACAATCGGAGTTAAAAGGGGAGATTAAAGCCCTAGATGAGCGACTAACCACAGAAATTAAAGGATTAACTGCAAGAGTCGCTAATCAGGAATTTACCAATCGAGGGATTCTAATCGCTTTGGTTGTTGCCATTTTAGGAGGGGCAGCCAAACTTTTTGGTTTTCTTCCCAATCCCTAACAGATATCTAATTAGGAAGTTGCCGTTTTCTTGGCTCTTCTAGGTTCTGTGTGATAAGTTTAATTGACATAGGATCGATCGATCTTTGTGTCCTTTGTGTCTTTGTGGTTCGTTCCACCCCCTCGCTAGGAGAAATGTATCTTAGAGAAATGTATCTTAGAATACATTTTACCCACCAAAGCTGGGAGAGCCTTTTCTTTTCACTGATAACTGAAAAATCCCTACCCTACCCAATCACCTCGTGTAAATCCGTCGGTGCGAGATTAGGATAAACCACTTCACCATCCTTAAACCAGATAATGCGCTGAGAGTGACGCGCCACATCAGCCTCGTGAGTTACCATGACGATAGTAATGCCACTGTTATTCAATTCCGAGAAAATAGCCATCACCTCTTGGGTAGTTTTCGAGTCTAGCGCCCCCGTCGGTTCATCAGCAAGTAATAATATGGGTTGATTGACAATTGCCCTAGCAATAGCAACGCGCTGCTGTTGTCCCCCCGATAATTGATTGGGTTTATTGTGCAGTCGATTATCCAATTTTACCCTCGTTAAAGCAGCGATCGCTCTTTCCTTTCTTTCTTGGGGAGGAACCCCACCATAAATCATCGGTAACATGACATTTTCCAGCGCACTCATCTGGGGTAAAAGATGGAATTGCTGGAAAACAAAGCCGATTTTACGATTGCGAATCTGGGCTAAATCCCCATCCGGCAGCGTGGAAACGTCGAGATTTTCTAGATAATAGGACCCCAAGGTGGGACGATCAAGACAGCCGATAATATTCATGACCGTGGATTTTCCCGAACCTGAAGCCCCCATAATAGCGCAATATTCCCCTTTTTTTAGGCTTAAATTGATGTTATTGAGGGCTTTAACTATGGTTTCGCCACTGCCGTAGATTTTAGACACATTTTCGAGGCGAATAATTACCGGCTGATAGACTTCGGCTTTATCGTTGCGTTCGCTGAGAGAGGAAGTATCAAAACTCATGAAATAAATTCGTGGGGGCAGGGTGTGGGGTGTAGGGTGTGGAGTGTAGGGTTTTACCGATTTTCAGGGGGTCAATTACCTAATTTTCAGGCAAAAAGTGCCTAAATTTCCCCCCTGATCACTCCAAGGGCTGGCAGTTTTTGATTTCAAACAAGCTTAAAGATATTATCCAACAAGGTTTTTAGATTTATTCAGCCAGCCCTAAATAGAGATAAAACCAATAAATGCAGCTATTCTAACCTGAGCAATTCTCCATTCAAGCAACATCCTTGAGAAAACCGACTAAAGGCAAGAAAACCGGCGCTAAATTCGATCGAGCTACGGCTAAACAGGGATAGGATCGATCACTATAATTTTCCCCCACCTGCAAGGGAAAAATCTTTTCTCCTAAAGAGATAAATACTCCGCCAGCGGCCTGTAGAATTGCCCAAACCGCAGCAATATCCCAGACTTTCGGGGTTGCTTCCACTCCTCCCAAGACAGTGCCATCGGCAACCAAAAGCAGATTATAACTAGCCACTCCTATCATCCGCACTTTGCAGGGAAAGGGGTTTTTAAATACACCCGTACTACGAGCGCAGAGATTAAACAGATGATTTTTGCTGGGAAAATCGTCGCTGGTGTGAATCGGTTGACCGTTGCAGTAGGCCCCTAGCGGACCGGTTAAACCCGTCTCACCGTACCAATAACCATAATAGGACTGTTTCAGGCAGGGGAGATAAACAAATCCGAACACGGGAGTCCCCCGGTAGAGAAGTCCTAGGGAAATGCCCCAGATGGGAATACCGCGAGTAAAATTAGTCGTGCCGTCGATTGGATCCACTACCCAAGACCATTCTTGATCCGGGAAAATATGGGTAGTTTCCTCGGTTAAGACTCCATGATCCTGGAAAGTGCGGGCAATTAATGATCGCAATTCGCCATCGGACCAACGGTCGGCAGCCGTCACTAAAGTCCCGTCTGCTTTATTGGTGGCCTGTAATTTGCCAAAATCAGCTACTAGGCGATCGCCCACCTGCTCGGTAGCCTGATAACAAAAGTCTAAAACCTGACTCCAAAAAGTTTCCATAATTTTCTCGTTCGTCTTCTAGTAGAATATTAAATCATTGTCTAAACTTAGGTAGTCGAGATTGAGCGCGGAAGCACACCAGGAGATCAGACTAGCTACCCGTCTAGAAGCGATACTTTACCTAAAAGGGCAGCCTGTCCCCTTAACCGAGATGGTGACGTTGACCAACAGCGATCGCTTGACGGTGGAAGATGCCATGATCGAGTTAATGTCCGATTATGCTCACCGGGATAGTGCCTTGGAAGTGGTGGAAACCCCCCTCGGTTATAGTTTACAATTGCGGTCAGCTTATCAGAATTTGATCGAAGACCTGATCCCGGCCGAATTAGGTACAGGAACTCTCCGCACTTTAGCAGCGATTGCGCTCAAGGGACCGATTTTGCAAGCGGATTTAATCAATTTACGCGGCAGTACGGCCTATCAACAGGTTCAGGACTTGGTAGAACGAGGATTTGTGAGAAAACGCAAGCAAAATGAAGGTAGATCCTACTGGTTAGAAGTAACCGATAAATTTCATCAATATTTCGAGGTTGACAATCTTAGGGAACAGGGTATTCTGGAATCTACCGATCAGGAATAAGGAGAGAGAGGGTGTATTATGGGTAAATATTTCTGATCACTGAGCTAAACTTGAAGAAGATAGGGGGGACTTCGGGCAATCAAGAAGAGCGATTTGTTAACCTAAATCCAATAACCACTACAGCGTGGGAGTTCTGATGACTTTTAATCCTGATTTTTTTCCCTGGGAAACCGAAGAACAAAATGATAACTGTCTGATGCAGTATCTCCAGCAGCAGCATCCTGAAACCCTTGAGAGAATAGCCCAATCGGTCAGTAGCGAAATTAAAGATATTATCTCGCAAAACGTCAAGGGATTGGTGGGAATGTTACCCTCAGAGGATTTTGCGGTACAAATTACCACCGACCGCGAGAATTTGGCTAATCTTCTCGCTTCAGCGATGATGACAGGTTATTTCCTCGGTCAAGTGGAGAAGCGCCATCATTTAGAATCAATTTTGTTAGCTACAGAATCAATTAAATTGGGCAAAAAACCCAAAATAGATTAATCTCGATAGAGACACTTTCATCGGTGTCCCTATCACTTTTTAACCCCCTTTGGCAAAACTCACCATCACCAAAATCGAGAGCAGGATACCGGGGACAAGTAAACCCGCTAATAATCCAAATTCAGTCAGCGTCATAGGAGAATATGCCCAAAATTCCATCACTTTTTACTCTAACCCCCTCTTTTGGCCACCTCAACAAAGCTTAAGGAAAATTTAAAGCCTTTTATCGGTTTTTCTTCTATCAGTTGTCCGACTACACAAACCAAAAAGAGTCTTTTTGATGTTGCCAAGCGGTTTATAAGTAGCTGGTTATAATTAAATTAAAAATGGATTTTAGGTTCGATCCCCCCTGCCCCCCCTTGATAAGGTAGGGTTGATTCATGAATCAACCCTACGCTTGATAAGGGGGGTGTCTGATAATTTTTAACGCCTACCTACTTAATTCTTTTTTCAGCGCTTCGTATAAAGCTGAATAATCTTGTTCTGCTAATCCCATTTCTAAAGCTTTTTCCAGAAGGCTCTGTACTCCTGTTAGGGGAAAAGTGGTTAAATCTAACTTCTCCGATTCCTCTAAAAAGAGATTGACATCTTTGAGTAAATGTTTAGTGGGAAAGTTAGGGTTAGCATAATTTTTCTCTAACATTCTGGTTAATTTTTTGTCAAAAGTAGGCGCATATAAGGCACTTTGACGCAGGATAGTCATGAACTTTTCTAGATCTACTCCTTGCTGGGATAAAAAAGCTAAACTTAAACCAAAAGCACTGGTTAGAGAGGCAATTAATTGATTTAAAGCTAATTTTAACGCCGCAGCGGTTCCCACTTCCCCGATTAACATCGGTTCTTGGCCAAAATTTGCTAATAAATTTGACCATTGATGGAACTGTTTCTCCGTTGCTCCCACCATAACTAAGAGAGTCCCCTTTTTAGCTTCGGGAATACTTCCTAACACGGGTGCTTCTAGATATTCTCCCCCTTTAGCCACAATTTTATCTCGCAGTTGTTTACTTTCAGAAGGGGCAATGGTTCCCATCTGAATAATAGTACGATTATTGAAGTTAGATTGCTCGGAATTTAATCCTAAAACCTCTTGGATAGCGGCAGCATTAGTTAACATTAAAATCAGACAATCTGCCTCTTGAATTACTTGTTCAGGGGAGCTAACTGTTTTGGCTCCCAACTGCTGTAAAGGTGCTAATTTTTCTAAGGTGCGATTATAGGCAATAACAGGAATTTTCTGATTTAATAATCTTTCTACCATTGGCGTTCCCATTAATCCCGTTCCCAAAATTCCAACTTTCATAACTCAATTTTTCCTGATTTAGTGATTAGTTTTTACTGGTTTTTATAGCTGTCCAATGACGTTCGGAAGACTGATAAATTTTAACATTTTCTAAGCCTGACTGCTGGATTAAGTCGGCGATTTCTGCTAGGGTAAAAGCCGCTCGCAGCGAGTCTTGAAATAGTTGCGCTTGTCGGGGAGAAAAATTAGGATCGATTTCTCTCACCATCCCCTTAATTATTTCCTCGGAATCGGGACGGAATAAATCTCTTAAAAAAATGCCGCCATTCGGTTTTAAAACTCGCTTAATTTCGCGTAAAAAAGGCAAAGGATTTTCGAGATGATGGATTAAACTATTAGAAATAACTAAATCAAATTGCTCGGATTGGTAGGGAAGATTTTTTCCATCAACTTTCTCCAATTTGATCTGTTCTTGACAGTTAGCATTAAGGATATTTTTTTGACCAATTTCTAACATAGAATCGGCCAGATCAATAGCGATAATTTGCCATTGGGGACGTAGTTGACTGATCATAATCGGAATGCGTGCAGTACCGGTTCCCACATCTAATACCCTAGCATTAATACCGGCCAATTGTACAGCTTCTTTGGCGAAATTAGTATTAACTTCAGTGAAGTCCATGGCATCATATTCGATCGCTTCTTCCCGATCATCCATTACTTCTGGTTCTAAAATTCTTTCCATAGAAAAGCTATCTTTAGGGATTACAATATTCACAATACATCGGATCGGCGTTTTTTTCACCGTTGGGAAAGAGTTTTTCCTCTCGATAATCACACCTTTGACAACCGTATAGTTCCAGTTTAATTAAAGAGGTGGGAAAGTGACATAAACCACAGGGTAAACCCGCTTTTCTTTCGATAATATCAAACCCCGGACAACCACAATTAGGGCATAATTGATTAAGTTTTTGAACAAGATTTGCTGTCGCAGCAACAATTGCTTTCATCCGCGTGGGATTGTGCATAGCACGCATATCGGTTTCTAGGTGTACTTTGCCGTTTTTGTCAAGAATATCTTCAACAATTTTAACTAAATTTTTCTGGTCAGTAATTCCCTTAAAAATCTGCTCAGAGTCGAGAGAATTTTTATCAAACATCACCACTAAACCATGACTAGGAAAGCCGATTTTTTCGGCAAATTCTAAAGCAGCTGCTAGATTAGTTACAGTTTGGTGAGCGTGATTAGTTTCCGTGACTATTGCTTGACCAATTATTTCTAGATTATGGACTCGATCGAGCAATAAAATCAATTCACGATTACAGGAAACTAGCGGCAAATTGGGATAGGGATAAAAACTACCCTCACTAGCAATTCCGATATCGTATCCCGAAAGCTCGATCGCTTCTTGTGCCTTGCTGCGAGCGGTTTCAATTTGTGTCCCGATGCGCTTAATATCCCGGGTAAAAGTGCCAAAGCGATCGGTATTAAAATTATCGGGTACAATCACCTTAAGACCTATTTTTTCCTCTAAAATCGGTGCAATTACCCGCTCTTTTCCGTGCATAGTCCCTAAAATTGCTATCCGATCTTGAAACATCTTTTCTTGAAACATCTTGATCAAGGAAAAAGTAAAAAACAGCAATCAGCGAAAAGAAAACGGCAATTTCCTACTTAAGACTGTCCACTTAAAACTCACATCTGATAACTGATAACTGATAACTGATAACTGATGGTGGGTTACGGCGAATACTAAATAGGTGGTAAAATATCTAAATTATTGTCGCCTAACCCACCCTACACTAAGTTGCTGGGGTTTTTTCCTGAGCTTGTTGTAATCTTTCTGCTGCTGTTTCCATGACTTCTGCAAAGTTTTCGAGAATTTCGCCGGGGTGCGCTTCCAGGATTTTTGTAGATAGGGAAATGCGATTTTTATATTCGTCAATTTCCGCGACTACCACTTTAATTGCTTGACCAACTTTAAAGAAAGTCATGGGAGAATTAAAAGAGGCTCCTGTCACCTGTTTAGCATGGAGTAATCCCGTCACTCCACCGCAATCGACAAAGACACCGTAGGGTTGTAATTTAACCACGGTGCCACTTAATAATTTACCCACAGCTAATTGACTGATAGCGTTAGCGCGAGCAATTTCTCGCTGAGATAAAACTAACTTATTATTTTCTTGATCGATTTGAATAAAAGTTGCGGTTAAAAGTTGTCCGATCAGGGAATCTAAATCATTTTTTTCGATTAAATGGGAGCGAGGGATAAATCCTTTTAATCCCTCCACTTCCCCCGTTACTCCCCCCTTATTCACCCCCGTGACGCGCATCTGTACTGACTTGCCACTTTCAGAGATTTCCCTGACATTTTCCCAGGCTTTTTGTAGTAATAATTGCCGCAGAGACAGGGTAACTTGTCCTTCCGCGTCCTGTCCACGGGTAATCAGAAAATCGAATTCTGCACCTATGGGTAAAGCTTCGGCAATGGAAGTAACATTTTCCAGGGAAATTTCCCTTAAAGAAATAAAAGCGGAGGATTTGCCGCCAATATCGATGTATGCTCCATCGGAGGTGTGTTGATCGACTCTCCCGCGCACGATCTGCCCTTTTTCAAATTGATAATCGTATTGATCAAGAGCTTTGGCAAAATCGTCCATGGAAAAGGCAGGGTTCGGTGTCATGATAAATAGAATGGTTACAAGTGTGATTTCGATCTGCTTCCAGTGTAAGCTGAAGCTTGAGGGGTCAGACCATTAAGATTTAAGAAGGCTAAATAACTCTAGCACATGATCCCAGGCAGATTTGGCCGCCTTAGCATTATAACTAGCTCTTTGGTCGCAGAAAAAGCCATGGTCGGCATTTTCATAGCGGAAAACTCGATGGGGGATTTGATAACGGATTAATGCGTTTTCTATCTCATCCACTTGCTTTTGAGGAATACTCGCATCTAACATCCCGAAAAATGCGTAGATTGTCCCCTTGATTTGGGGAGTCACTTTCACTGTCGCTTGGCCACCGCCTGGGGTTCCCATGGTGATTCCCGCACCGTAAAAAGAGGCACTAACTTTGATATCCTCTAGAGTGGAGACAAGATAAACCACATGACCACCAAAACAAAAACCGATCGTGCCGACACCGGTTTTTTGCACCTGTGGCAAACTATAAAGATAATCGATGGTGGCCTGGATATCGCTGATTAATTCGGCTGCTTTGGTTTGTTCTTTGTACTGACGACCGATTTCGATATCTGCCATACTGTACCCCGTTTCAAAACCGGGAGCAAATCGCTGATAAATGGCAGGAGCGATCGCTATATAGCCTTCTTGGGCAATTCTACGGGTGATATGGCGAATATGGTCGTTTACGCCGAATATTTCCTGAATCACGATAATTGCTGGATAAATTCCCACTCGATCGGGAATGGCTAAATAGGCATCTATGTCAATATCTTTGTTAGAAATCGTAACAGTTTGCGTATTAATGGTCATAATTTTCTCGGTAAAAAGGCTGTTGGTTTTTTGGTTTCGGGGTTTTAGGGTGTTGGGGTTTTAGTTGAAATTTCCCATTCCCCCATTTCCCCACTTCCCCATTCCCCCATTCCTCAAATCAAAACAAACTTTTCCAAGGCCGCGGCTACCCCATTTAAGTCTACACTGGGGGCAACCCAATCGGCTTGATCCTTAACAGCTTGGGGAGCATTACCCATGGCGACACCGACACCCGCATAGGTGAGCATAGAAACATCATTAAAATTATCACCGATCGCCATGACGTTTTGCGGTTGTAATCCTAGGATATCTTCGGCCAAAAATTGGGTGGCGCTTCCCTTGGTAGCCTCAACGTGGGTAACTTCAAAAAAAGTCGGACTCGATTGGGTAAAATATAAATCTTGATTTTGATAGCGTTGCTGTAAATGCTGCCAAATCTCGGCGATAAATTGCTTATCTTCTCCCATGGCCAGGATTTTAGTAGTTTTGTGGGCAACTTTGCGTAAATCTCCCACTGCTTCGGCAATAATACCCGATCGCTGCCGATAGAATTCCGTTTCCGCGTTTAATTGCCGCACATAAAGCACATCGTCCATATAAAAATTAAGGGAGATTTTCTCTTTCCATTGGGGTTGTTCGAGATAATCTAAAAGATCGATCGCCAAGTCGGGGGAAATGGGGGTATGTCGATGGTGAACTTGGGAAACAGGATCTTGAATCCAAGCGCCATTGTAAGCAATTATAGGTAAAGTCGATTTAAGGCGTTGATGAAAGCGTAAAGCCGAACGGTACATCCTGCCAGTGCCAATAGCGACGGGAATTCCCTTTTTTTGGACGGCCGAGACCGCTTGCACCACAGCCGGATTAACCTGATTGTTATTACCGGCGATCGTTCCATCCACATCGACAACGATTAAGCGAATATCCACAGTCTTTTCCCATTCAACGGTCAACAGTTAATAGTTTGCCACTTCCCCTCTCAAAAAGGGCAAGAATTAAGTAGTCAGTTAACTATCGGGTAAATCTTGGTATTCAGTTAAAGCGTTGATAAAAAAGAAGTCTCCCCAAATTAAACCCGTATCATAGATTTGGCTGGGTCGAATCGATGCGGGATGATGATAACAACCATGACGCAATAGACTCATCTCTGGGGCGGTTTCATCGGGAAAATACTGAAAAGAAGTCAGATTCAAGAGAATATTATCGATCGCCTCTCGATAGGTTCCATAACTAGGATCACTGCTGGGTAAAGCTTTTAATAAGCGAATCATCCCCGCCACAGCGATCGCTGCTGCCGAAGAATCCTTTTCCGTAGCGGCATTTTTTTGCAAGGCATAATCAAAATCCCAAGGGGGAATAAAATCTCCGGCGCGTCTTTGTCCACCAGGCCAACGATCGGGCAAATTTTCCAGATAATAATTAATGGCAGCCTTGGCAATGGTTAACATTTCCGGATCGCCAGTGTAAATATAGGCCGTCGTGGCAGCATAAATAAACCAAGCTTGACCCCGGGACCAAGTGCTATCATCGCGCCAGCCCTGTTTTCCCTCATTAAATAAGAAATTTCTATAGGTGGGAGAGTTGACATTTTGATCAAAATAGCCTCTTTGCCAAGTTCCCGTTTTACCCGGGCGACGATTAGCCCCAAAGGTGCGGCTAATGGTGCGGATGTGGGAAAGGGCCTTTTCTTGCCAATCTTTTGCTTCCTTGGGGTCAGAATTGTGGAGACTTGCCCAGAGCAGTTGTTCTATATTGATCGTATGGTCCATAAAAACCTGCCAATGTTCTTGCTGATCGGTGCGATCGGCCTTGCGTAGCCAGCCAAAAGTCCCGATATCGCTGTGATAACTCCCCTTGCCATCCTGAAAGGGTTGCGCTAGTTGTCTGGCTCCCTGTAAAGTGATCTCTAAAGCTGTCTGTTTTTCCTGGCCCCGTCCCGACTCAACCCAAGGAGCAAAAACCAGTAAATTATTAAGAGCGATGTCTTTGTTCTTTAAACTCGCTTCTTTTAAGGGATCGCTCCATTTTTTCGCAGCAGCCGCCCAAAAGCCGCTATACATAGGGTCTGATTCTAAATCAGCCATTTTCCATAATAAAGCAGGAAAAGCCCCTGCCGCCCAAAAATCGGCGTTTTCTAGCTTCCAAGTGCCGGGGATGGGACTATTGAGCCTCCGTCGCCAATTGAAGAAATTAAAACCCGATGGCTCTGGATTGGTAAGATAGGGATAAACAATGCCAAGATAGGCATAACTATCGAGATAATCGATCGTCGTGGTTAGTTTAATCCTAGCCAGATCGAGACAGAGCTTAATTCTTTGGGCCAGGGGCATTTTGTCGCGTAATTCCGCCGCCGATTCGGGACGATGGATAATCAAGGAGGCCACCGCACCGATCGCCGCCCCCGTACCCATAATAATTAGCGTGCGTCGCTTCAAATTCCTGACTCCTAAGCTGGATAGATGCGAATACGGCGATTCGGTTCCTCTCCGAAGCTATCGGATTGGAGACGGTAATGTTCCACTAATTCGTGCTGCATTTTCCGCACTTTCGCCGATCGCGGCAGTAACTCCACCGGTTGACCGGTAGGAATAACGATTTGTTCCACCGCTAACCTGGCCTCCTCTAAAGCTTCGATCTCGTCATCGCTGCCGCTGCGGGCAAATAAACGCAGGTCGGCACCTTCCTGATTCATCGGGTCATCAATGCCCAAAATCCGCTTTAAACCGCGAGAAATTTGGGGCAGGGTATTGGATTTGATGCCGTGGATGGGAATTTGTCTTACTTTGGCAATTTGACGCAATTTTGACTGATTTTTAACGTGGGAACGCAGGGCCAACACCGCGTCAGCCGCCTGTAAATCTTTGGTCAACACGATCGGCAAATCTAGGGCCTGTACTACCTGTTCGATCGGGGCGCGACTAACCCCGTAGGGATAGACATAAACCGGCCAATCTTCGCCATTGGGACCGGGGACGCGGACTTTTTCCGTTTCCGGTTCTTCCTGCAGCCAAGATTGTTCGAGGAGGCGATCGAAATCGTTTTCCCGGTTGAGAGGGCCCTCCGGGAAACGGGCCACGGGAGTCATCCGGCCATCGGCCCGCCATCCCTTGGGTTTATCCATTTCCGGCAGATAATTGCCGCGCAAAGGGGTCAACTTTTCCGGTTTTGGTTCTTCCTGAGCCACCTGTACTTTCCCCTCCTCGTCCACCCAACGGATTTGGGCAATTGCTTCCCGTCCCCGCAGCAGTTGGTCGATAGTGGTAGATACGTCCTCGTGGATGACCCAGCGCTGACGTTCCAACATTTCGATGGCAATGTCAAAGGTGGGCGGTGCTTTGCGTTCTAAAACGGTTTTCTGAGAACCCCGGCGGCGTGCTTCTTCGTCTCCGAGAGTTACTGCCTGAATTCCCCCGACTAAATCCGATAAAGTCGGGTTTTTAATTAAATTTTCCAGTTGATTGCCGTGGGCGGTTCCCACTAACTGCACCCCGCGTTCGGCGATCGTGCGAGCGGCCAGAGCTTCTAATTCCGTACCGATCTCATCAATCACGATCACCTCTGGCATATGGTTTTCCACCGCTTCGATCATGACTTGATGCTGCAATTCCGGACGGGCCACCTGCATCCGACGAGCGCGACCGATGGCTGGATGGGGAATATCTCCATCCCCGGCGATTTCGTTGGAGGTGTCGATAATCACTACCCGTTTATTGAGATCGTCGGCTAAAACTCGGGCTATTTCCCGGAGAGCGGTGGTTTTCCCTACCCCCGGACGACCGAGCAGCAGTAGGGATTTACCCGTTTCCACTAGGTCGTTAATTAGGGTGATCGTACCGAAAACGGCCCGACCGATACGACAGGTTAAACCGATAATTTCCCCGTCTCGATTGCGAATGGCACTGATGCGGTGCAGGGTGCGTTCAATCCCGGCGCGATTATCGCCGCTAAAACTGCCCACCCTGGCGATCGAATACTGGATTTCTTCTTTTGAGATCGGTTCGTCCCCCAGATCGATCGCCCCATCGGGAAAACGCGCTTCTGGTATGCGTCCCAAATCCATAACTACTTCGATCAGTTGATGCTGCCGCGGGTGTTCCTCGATCTTGCCGCGAATCCGAGCGGGTAGAATTGCCAAGAGTTTGTTTAAGTCGTCGGTCACTGGCATCCGAGAGGAGGGTAGGGTTTCTGGCATTAAATTAATAGTAAGAGGTTTTGGCGATAATTGGCTGTTTTTATTTCCAAGATTTTCTTGGGGTCTAACACATTTATGGGTTAGTTGTCAATTAAAAAAATATTATAGTTTTTTGAACAAGGCTAGGCTTTTAATTGAGCCACGAGAATAGAAGCGGCTTTAAGGGCTTCTTGGTAGGCTTGGGGGTCATTTTCAAGGTTAGGCTGGTCTAAATGCTCTAAAATTGGCAAAATCAATGAACGGGCGTAACTTCCAGATGCAATACCAGCGATTTTTTCTCTCAGTCCCAGTTGCTGTAATTTGGTCACGGTATGGTCATTGGTTCCCCCGGCTAACTGCACAAATCCGGCTAGATTGGCACAGAGGACTTTTTTGGCCATATTAATTGCCGGGTGGGTGGTTCCTTTGCCGATATCGCCGCTCATCGGTCGGCCGTCCGTCTGCCAAATCAGAGGACAGCTTAGGGGTGAAATGGTTTCTCGCAGATCGTGGAGGTAATCAATGATATATTCATCATCTTGGCAACTTATGGCCAGGATTTTTAGGTTTTTACTTACAGGTGCGATCGCTTGCCAGAGTCGAGCAAATTCCTCTCCATGACCGACTTGGGTATGAATTTCGATCGCATCTACTCCCATTTCGATAATTAAGGGGATAATTTCTTCAGGTTGACAGATACGGGATCTTGTCTCGATTATCTGCTCGGGACAAACGGGTAAGCAACGACCGCAACCATAACAGCGCTGTTCAATCACTCCTCCCCCATCAATAGCATAAGCGGGACAGATTTTTTCGCAGGGACGGGGACAATCGACCGGACAGAGTTGCGGGTTAAAGACAGCTTTGCGAAAGTGGGGATCTTCACCGTCATTGAGACTGACCATTAACCAAGGTCGTTGATTGGCAGGGAATCCGGCGATTTTGGCGGCGGTTTCCATGCCTTCGCGGGCCGCAAGGATCACGGCTCGATCGGCAGCCACATCAATACAATCGGCTCCGGCGATAGTATAGGCCAAGGCGAGGTTGCGAATCGTGGGCAAATCTTGGTAACTAGCTCCACAGATGAGCTTGAACCAGTGACCCGCCACTAAGGACTGTAAGGGAGGGGAGTTTTTATCTAGCACTTTTTCATCCTATCGCGCCCAGCCCCTAAATGTCAGCCCTGTGCTGCTCTGATTCTGACTAAAGACTGATTATTGATTCTTCTTGGACGAATGCCATCGGCCTCTACATTGAACTATAAACCCAAACGCTGCTTTTGACGGGCTTTATAGGAAGCTAACAGCCAAATAGAGCCAGAAATCAAAGAAGGAGCAAGGACAAAAAAAGTGGCCATGGTCACGGGATGTTCCCGGGCCCAGACCCAATAAATCATCACGGCAAAAATCAAGCCACAGTAAGCTAGTCCTAGAAAGGGGATGCCAATGACCAAAATGGCGAATCGAGTATCTTTATCCATAAAATATCGGGATGGCAGCGAAAATTTAGCTGATGGGTTTCGCTTACCCCTTTCTTTACTTATAATCTTCTTTCTGGGATTGCTTGGGGAAAAATAAGGTATTTTTTAGAATTAGGCGCTGATTATTGGGAGGCCTTCCTTGCCGAAACAAAGATTAGATTTATTATTAGTAGCCAAAAATCTCTGTGATTCCCGTCAACAGGCACAGCGATTAATTCGCGCTGGAGAAGTGAAAGTCAATCACCAAATCATCGATAAACCGGCCACAGAAATCGATCCAGAAGCGGCGATCGAGGTTAAGCAGAAACTGCCCTATTTGTCAAGGGGGGGCGAAAAATTAGCCAAGGCCTTAGAATTGTTTGCCATCGATGTCAGCGATCGCATTTGTTTAGATGGCGGCATTTCCACGGGGGGATTTACCGATTGTCTCTTGCAAAAAGGGGCAAAACGGGTTTATGGGGTCGATGTGGGTTATGGACAAGTGGCGTGGAGTTTACGGCAGGATGAACGGGTTATTTTACTAGAAAGAACTAATTTTCGCTATTTAACCCCAGAAAAGTTATACGGATCAGAAAAACCCGCCGATTTAGCAGTTATGGATCTGTCCTTTATTTCTTTGACCAAAGTTTTACCGACCCTGTGGACGCTATTAAATCCACCCCGAGAGGCGATTTTATTGGTCAAACCCCAATTCGAGGTGGGACGGGAAAAAGTCGGCAAAAAAGGGGTAGTTCGCGACCACCAAGACCAAGCGGGGGCGATTTTTCAGGTTTTACAGGCCGCCGCAGTCTTAGGATGGTTCTATCGGGGTTTAACTTGGTCTCCCATTACCGGACCTGCGGGTAACGTCGAGTATCTTCTCTGGTTATCCACCGATATGGGCCAAGTTAGTCCCAGTTTAGCCGCGATCGCAGAAATCACCCAAGCAGCGATCGAACAGTTTTAACCCCGGTGTTTTGTCAAGGAAGTGGGGTGTGGGGTGTGGGGTGTGGGGTGTGGGGTGTGGGGAGATGTATTCTTACATAGTTACTAATTCTGTACGCAAATATTGCATCTAGAATTAGCTTTGTACGCTTTGACCCGTACTGGGTTAACTACGAACCTCTCTATCGGATTCCCGCTAAAGGCGGCCTCTC
>NZ_JAJTDH010000134.1:0-6991 GCF_021300285.1 Microcystis sp. 49638_E5
TTACAGCCTTTACGCCATCTGAGTCAAGGATTTTTTGCGCGATCGCCAAATTTTCATCAGACCAATTAAACCGTGATTGTAACCTAGGAACGTGGGGAAACCGCTTGTATCGAAGCTGATTTATAGCGGACTCCGATTTGCCAATCATTCCTCCAATTTTTTGGCAGGAAAGCCCTTCCAATAGCCATGATTCGATTTGTTTTAATTCTTCCTGAGTGTAAAGATTTTTTGTCATGTTGCCATCTCCTTTCTTAATTGATATTCAAATCGTTTAATTGCCTGTATCCTGTTGTCGTAATCCTCAGACATTTTCTGATGATCTACAGATTTAGGAATTTGTGGGATTTCGATATCATAAGAGCTATGCTTGCGCGGCGGACTGTTCTCTTCGTATTTAATATTAGAAGCCCTCGAACATTCCACACAACATTTATTACAATTTCTTCGTAATGAAGCCTCTAGCCCATTGTATCTGTGTTCCCTTCTGCAAAGCTGCCCGACAAAAAAACGATCATCAATTTCGTCTGTCAAAACAATTTTGTCTAACTTCCTCCGACTCTTATCTATTAGTTTTTTGCACTCTACACAGCTTCTGGTCTGAGTGTTTTTTAAAGAGAATCCCGTTCCATTATAGTCGTGTCCCCTTCCACACAACCCGCCTAAAAAATGTTTTTCCCCCTTAAGTTTAGCCTCTTTACGATTGGCTATTATTTTGTCAACATATTTCTGATCTCTGCCATCCCGTCTTTTCTCAAATTTAGTTCGATTATGACAAAGAACACAGCCAAAATTAGAAAGATATCGTAAGTTTTGCCCATTCTCGTCTTGATGTCCTTTTGGACATGGTTTACCTAGGTAGGTTTTAGCGGTCATGGTTCTATTTCCCCCGACGCTATCTTCCAGTCAGTTTCCCACGCCAAAATAATTTCGTCATCAGATAAACTTGCTACATCTTCGGGACTGGTTGCTTGCCATTTTAGCCAAACCTTTCTGTTTTGCTCTAGCGTTGTCGACTCATTTAGATCCATTTTCAAGCCCCCATTTTTCTTTAATTATCCGCTTGTAAAAAACATCAAGATAAATCATCTTGATATACTCTTGAACGATTGTATCCTTAAGGATATCGGTAGGTAAAGTAGATGATTTTACCCTTAGAGCTTCTAAGTTGAATTTCTGCTCCAAAGTTAGTTCCCCAAATTTAGAATCTGTCATTTTCCTAACACCTCATAATCGTGACATTCTAAACAGGAACCATTAGGATTGATGGCGCATTTAAGTTGAGCCATTTTACTCCAATTGCGACAAGACCGCATAACTTTTAGCTCCTGAATTTCAAGCTTTGCTTTGAGTTCAAAATTTTGATGGTTAAGCGAATTACACTTGTGCTCTAGCCTTGTTTCCTCTGTTCTTGCCATGCTCACGTCATGGTCGCAATTGGTTAATATTCTGTCTAATTCTGTCTCATAATTCCGTTTTTGAGCAGATAGAATCATCAAAAACGGAATTATTAAACTCAATAAAATTAACACGATCATAATGCAATCTCTCCCTTTAGTTTTAGTTGCTTAATAATTTTCTCGGCAGTGTGATAAGGCATATCTTTCCCTTTGCCATAGGAAATTGTCGCAGTCCTTTTTCGCCCATTTGGTTCGGTGAGAGTGATTATTCTATGGGCAGTTTGTCCCTGCCTATAAGTAAAAACCCATCCCTTATCACTAGCATATTGGGCAATGATTTTCAGTAGTTCGTCTGGTTTCATTGTACCTCCTGAGCATTTAGGATCGCAATAAGCCGTTTTAGCGCGGCGTTCCATGCCTCCGATTTTTGGAGAAAATTGTAAGCTCCTTTATGAATAAATTTCCCATCTTGCCACAGAAAATAGGCATAATTACCGCCAGAACAATCAAGGTAGATTCGATAGATTGCTCCGTCTCTTTCCTCCTGATAGTTAGGAGTATGTGGGATTCCTGCTACTAAGATGGATTCCTTGTAAAAAGCTTTAGGATTAATATCTTCTCCTACCAAAAGATAAGCATACTGACCAATTTCTTTGCTCCAAATTGACTTATAAACTGTGGCACGTTTCCACAATGTTTTTAATTCAACGGGTGAACCAATAGGAAATTTAGGAATGTTAGGCGATTGCATTTTGTTAGTCCTCTATGTTTGTTTTATTGGTAAGTTTGAATCTTGAGATTGTCTTTTGGAGTAGAGAATCCATCCACTTGAGTAGGGATGTTTTCTACAAGTTCCGATTGCTCTAATCGTGCTTTGTTGAGCTTGGCCAGGAGTTCTTTGGGCATCCTTTTCTGTATAGTTTTATGCCACCAATCCATATCAATTTTAGGCATTTCGTCAACAAATGGGGACTTGTAAATTTCCCTGACTTCTGGCAGTTTTGGATTAGGTAATTGACGGGTTCCGTTGTTAAGGGACTCCTCATACATCAGCCAGAGCCTAACGAAGTTGTTGGCAGAGTAACTTAGCTTTTCTTGGGGTAGAGCCGATATGGTACGAATGCCTCCAAGAGCTTCTAATGCAAGTTCAGCCATGGGAGAGAGAATTAAAGCATTATCAGGAAATCGGATCGCGTTTTGAATTGACTTCCACTCTTCCCACGCGATTAAGTCACTCTTAGGAGTAGGCTTAAAATTCTCAATTACCTCTAGTGGGGATAGCGGCCGTCGGGCGAACTTGGCTATTGCGGCTTTTAGGCAGGGGTAAAGCTCATCCTTTTCTAGTTGAGTGAATACCTCATACCACTGCTCAAAAGCCATCCCGTTAGTCGTGTAGTCGTAGTTGTAATATTCTCCAAACATAGCAATTGCTACAGTGAAATCTTCTTTAGAAATCATGTTAATCCTCTAGGTGTGCTGATAATGCGGTTTTTGACCCATTGACGCTACTCGATCCAAGGCATCGGATATTTTAGTAGCCATAGCGTCAAACTTGGCTCCCACAAAGTCTTTAAGTTCCCCTGATTCCCACATTTTGAGAATTGCGCGATCGCTAGGATTGGTAGCAGATGAGTTGATTCGCTTTAATGCGGCCAACGCTATAGCCTCAATCTGACCAGGTAGTAGCTTAGGGTTGGTGGCTTTGAGATAGTGACGATACTGTTCGTAAAATTCGTCTTCCTTTTCCACGTCGGCAAATATCGTAATCGAATTTTTGGCTATCTCCCTTTTGTACGAAATCGCACTCTTGGCAGGAAAGAAAGGATCTACCTTCTTTGTAGCTAGTTGAGAATCACTCGCAATAGCGGAAATTTCATCCACAATCGGATTTATTTTTTTGGCTAAAGAGACGGGTTGAGTAATAACCTCTTTTATTTCACGATCTGGCTCTAGCGCGTCAATCTTGACCTGTTCAGATGGGCTTGTGTGTATTTCCCATTTACCCAAATATTGGACTCTCATTTGAGCCAGTACGGTTGGGTTCTTGATCACAAGGGCGGTTTTGTCATAAACAGCTTTAAAGTGCAGATATTCAGGATCTGACAGGTAAGCCGTATCTGAGCTCCCCTCTTGAGAAGAAATTTCTTCCGAAAAAATTTCAATCGCACTTTCTAATTTTTTTTCTCTCGCGCGCTCCGGATCTAGAGAGAGATAAGTAAAATTATCTTCTTCTAGTATTTCTCTTTCTTTGAGGGCTTCCAAAACCCTTTCCTATTGCGGGTTTTCAGGCGCGACTGTCTTGAATGTAAGACAGTCATTCCCAGATGTGGGGCACTCATTCCCAGATGTGGGGCACTCCAAATCAGAAGTTTTGTCCTGCTTTTTGGGCTTGACTTTAGCCGATTTTGACTTAAGTCCTTGGCAGGAAAACACGGACTCACCCGTCGGCTCTAACCGCCCATGCCCGTTTTTCTCAAGCTTGGATATCCCCCGGTAGAAGCTAGAGCGTGGCAATCCCCACTCTTGGCAAAACCCCGATATAGAAGGGATTTTAAGATCGACGTTATCGGGAACCAAAATCCCTTTGATGGCAACTAAATACCCTGCGGCGGTTAGGTAGCCCGATTGGTACATGGCTAGGGCTTTATCCCTTGTTATTGCGAAAAATTTCTCATTAATCCTCATGGGATAACTCCTTTTGTTCTGATTTATTGACTTTAGCAGAGACGACGGGCTTTGTCTCCCATCCATTAGCTTCAATTTCCTCGTCCCAATCAGGGTCGGGGGCTTTATCACCCCAGCTGTGGGTTCTTTCCCAGCACTGCTCGTTAGAACTACGCATTTTGCATCCTCTGCCATTTACAGCTATTTTTAAGTATGGTTTCAGTTTTGGCTAGTTCTGCCCTAGCCTGTTCCCTTGTGAGATAAGAGTAATTGTGCCGATAAGAAAAAAGACTGGCACAAACGATCTCAAAAGAGTACAATTTAGAGGCAGTGTGAATAATCTGCTTTTCGATCTTTAGTTTTGTCCTCATGTTTGACTTGTGCCCGCCAGCGCGGGTTTTTCTTTGCTTTGATTTTTATAATTTCATACTAAAAAAGCCCTGTCAAGGGTTTTTCAAAAGTTCAGTAGAAATACTGATGACAAATTAAAATAAGATGTTTTTTGATTAGATCAAAGATACTGAAACATCTAGGAATTTACCTAGTGTTAGAGCATAGGTATCACAGTACACTTGTTTGTCTTGTTTGACGGATTGAACCTCAGAAATAGATAAAATTGTCCATACTTGAGAGTTCCACCTAATTCTTTCTCCTACAGTCCAAGGTTTTCTATTGTGTAATTCAACGGTTATAGTATAGGCTTGTTCAGTATTGGTGTGGCTTATTTGAGTTTGTGCCCCTAGAAAAACTTTGGCGTAAGTTGTTCCTCCAGTAAAGCCGATTGATTCGGTTGTGATAAAGGCATTTAACTGGGGTAAAGCATCAGGAGTTTTAACCCGATATCTTCTATTATCTACCGTGGGATTTCTTGGCTCAGGGACTTCTCTAGAAAGTTTAGAAACCGTAGCAGGTCTTCCTGTAGAGGTTGAAACTTGATTGATTGAAGCTGAGTCTCTAAAACTTTGCCCGCTTGAATCGGTGCTAAAGTTTCTTACCTGATATCGTTCTGGCACTTGAGGAGAGTTACTAGATTGAGGAGATATTACTGTGGTATAGGTTTCTTCTGTTTTATTTTCTCCTACCACGATAGGAGGCAATGGATCATCGTCTGTGCTTTCTGGATCTGGTACTAGCTGGGTATTTGATTGAGAAAAAAAGCTTTTTTTGACATACTTAGAATCATCTGTAATATCAGAATAATGATCGTCCATGCGCCCTAAGAAGTTTATCTGGCTGCTACTGATTGGCAGTCTTTGGGCTGTGTAAAGTTCTATTAGTTGGGCAATAACGGTTAAACGATCTGCGTCTGTAGTGGGATTTAATTCTTCTATTTTGAGAGCCAATAATTCTAATGATTCGCTTTCTTGCTTAAATCTTTGTAATTTCCAACCTGTAGAAGCAAACCCAGTATAATTCCCTTCTGAGTCATGGGAATATACTTTTTGCTCATAAGATACTTGTTCCCAGTGAACGTCAATTGATGGATTTAAAAATTCTTGATTGTAACGGAATGGATTTGAGGATGTGACATTAATCACAAAAACATCAAGGGAATTATATACGAATCCATAGGTTTCTTCTATTTCTTCTACAGTCTCCCCGTTAAAGCTTTTAATTGTTTTTTTGGTTTTTGTAATCCCTCCACTGTCAAAAGCGTGGGTAGGAACTCTTAGGTAATCACTAGAATAAGCTTCCTGAAAAAAGCCCCGATTAATAGTGGGGGGAACTTCTGGGGTTGGATCTCCTTCTATGTTTATCGCAAATCCTTGGGATTCTTCTCCCTCTTCTTCTTCATTATCTGCTACGGTTCTATCTATTATTAATTCTGCATTGTTGAGTTCTTTGGCTAATCTGATTCCATCTACCAAAGCACCAAACCCACCCGTTGACTCGTAGGTTAAACTTTTTATTTCCCAGTCGTAGAGGGTATAAATTGGTTCGGTTCTAAAGTCTTTTAAAGTAATTCCTGCCACATTATTCCAATCTGGGAATTTACCTTGAATTGTGGCAATGTCAAGGATTAAATCCCTTAGCGTAATTGTTTCACTGCTATCGGGTTCAAGTCCACTAATAGGAATGAAATTATCAACGCCGCCTATGATCGTAACATCGGATTGCCTAGCAACATAGCTAAAAGAATAGGATCTAACTCTTCTGCTAGTTCCCCCTGTGCCACTAGACCCTAAATTGATTTGAATCGGTTTATCTATCGGACATCTAATCGTATCCCCATGACTTGAGTAAGGGCTTTGCAGTGGCACCGATACCTGTACAGCTTCACGGGAAAAATCTACAGAAGACACACCACAGATAAAATCAATCCCATAGCAAGAAATCGCTCTAGTTGGAACAAAAAAAGTTAGAAGTTCTGACAGCTTGGACTTGTGGGATCTAACCGTCAAGCTCCCACTAGGAGGATTTCGCCACGATTGAGAGATAGAAAGATTGATAATTCTGGCAATGGAAAAAAGAGGATCTGGATTAATTATTAGATTAGTTTTTACCCTAGGTGTGCTAATTTCTAAAGGTTCAATAATTTCTATTAGGGATGGGGTGGCTACGGGGGATTTAGAAATTCTAAATCCTGCCACTGTAGAACTTCTGACATCGTAAGAATTGCTAATAGTAAATCCTGCTGGCATTAGATCGCCTCCTGATTACCCTGCACTTTATCTAGAATTGCCTGAATATCTACTGATGGTAATGCCCCCGAATTGCTTAGGATAGCCCATAGATTCTCAATATCTAAAGCCCCTAGGGTAAAGAGTTCTGTTAGGACTCGAATCATTTCAGGTGACAGCCCCATCCAATACCCTTCTTTAATTACTATTCCCTGATCTGATGGCGGCTTTTTATTTTCCCACAGCGCCCAAAGGGTGAAAATCTCGTTAACTGCACTCATTTTATCGGAGCCATAAAGACATAGATTG
>NZ_JAJTDH010000046.1:0-22321 GCF_021300285.1 Microcystis sp. 49638_E5
GGTGATTAAAAGGAGAGGCTATGGATTTAGAAACTTTAAAAACTTTAGTCTTAGATGTTTATTAAATTGGCATTTTGCTAGTTGATTTTACATGGTAAGTTCGGAAGAACCTTAGTATTTATGTATGGGGGAAGTCCAGAAATACCAGAAAATATTATTCTCATGTTTCAACCGCCCTATTCCCCTGAATGCAATCCGATTGAACAGATTTGGCAATACTTAAAGAAAGGATTAAGATGGAAATTACCGACTTCTTTAGATGAATTAAGAAGATTAATTACCGAGAGGCTGAAAGTCATGACTCGTAAAGTAATTGCCTCAATTACAGGACGGGCTTATATTCTAGAGGCTTTATCTGTCGCCAAAGTTTAGAAAATTGGTATTATTAACTTGAACAATCAATTATCTTTCTCCTGCTGCCCCCTTACTTTTTCAGCAAGTCCTAAGTATGTTTACTCAAGTCTCTAGAGGGGACAGCCAATGTGACAGTTGAGGGTGCTGAATGTGGGGTCTAAACTTCTTTCTCTTGCCTACAACCGAGTGCCGATGTCCGACCGTTTTCTTTATATTCATTTACGAACTGTCTCTTCGGATAGATCTATCCGATAGTTTCTGCGCAATAAATTAAGGAGGTTGCGGCGGTATCGGAACCAACCGCACTCGCTCCGGGCTTTTGTCATGGCTCGCTCTCCCAATGCTGATCGCCAGATTGGCTCTTCGTATAACTGGCGCAATTTTTGCACCATCATCTGGGTGTTGAGATAGGGAACGAGTACGCCCGCATCGGGCGATAGTACTTCGGAAAGCCCACCCCCCTCGAAAGCGAGGACGGGTAAGCCTTTGTACATCGCCTCTAAACCGATTCGTGAGAAATGATCTTCGCGTGCGGGCAGTAAAAAAACATCCGCCGCTTCGAGATAGGGTAAAAGCGTCGGCCGACTTCCCGTAAAAATTACCCGATCGCTTAAGCCGAGCGTCGCCAGATCGTGTTCGCACCAATTCCGGAATAGAGAATCGTCCTGTTCCTCTCCAATCCAGAGAAAACGGAATTTTTCCGTACCGAGATGGGAAAAAACCTCTCGGACAATCGGAACGATCAGATCTGCTCCCCCTCGGGGAGCGATCGGGCCGTTGGCGAGAACGAGAAAGCTATCAGGGGGAAAATTGAATTCGGCGAGAACGCTCGGGTACTGTTCACTCGATTGCTCACCCAGATCGGAACGAATTCCAGGATAAATGACCGTTATACGCTCGTTCGAGGTACAAATATCCTTCTCCGTCAATTTTTGCCTCATCATTTCCGAAGTGACAACTATCCGCTCCGAAACTTCTCCTAGCTCCGTTAGAAGACTCGAATCTGCGAACGTTTCCCCGATGGCGGGGAGTTCGTCGAGGACGGTGAGAATCGGTATTCCGATCGAGTGCAGGGAACGAGCTAGATCGCCGGGGAGGAGTGTATAGCCTAGTGCCAGATCGATCGAACGACCTGCGAGATCTTCGAGCGTCTTCCCGATCGCTTCCGAACGGGAGAGTCCTTCACAGGTCAAAGTTTCCAGATCGAATGCCAAGGACCATTCCGGCGATTTTTCCCCAGCTTGCCCTTGCCCACACAGCAATATATAACAGATTACCCCATCCGCGGGCGCGAGTGCGTGCCGGATATCTTCGGCGAGTTGAAAGGGTGTCCGGGAGCGGTCGTAGAAAAATAAAATTCGATAGTGGGCTGTTTCCGCTTTTCGGGCGAGATCGGCGCGGGGACTAACCCACTCGACTTTCGGTCGGGTGGTGATCGCTACCCGTTGACCGTTCGGTGTTCCGATCAGACGGCATTCTTCTTGAATGGCTTGCCGGTATCGCTCGTAAGCGACCCGATCAATGTAGGCGGTAGAAATATTTTCTTCGACAGCGTCACGGGTCGCCTCTAAATAAGCCCGTCCATCCCGCAGGCTCGGTTCCAACACCGCCCCCTCAGCCCATTCGTTCCAAGCATTGATAAAGACCAAGCTCTCGCCTCCCCCCGCATTTTCCGAGGCTTGCAGGATCAGGTGGCGTAACCACTGACGGTAGGCTTGAGGACTACTATAATGGTAGATTAGCGAGCCGTGGCGCCGTCGGGCCGTATTGTCCCAAGCGAGCATCGCGCCCCGGTAAAAAGGAAAATTCGGTGCTGGACGTTCTAAACCTTTTAACATTCCGGTGTAGTAATCGCGTACGAGACCTTGAAAATTCGGATCGAGGCCTGGAACGCTTCGGGTAATGTCGTAAGCCGGGAAAAAATGGGGGGGGAACTCGACCAAGGCATCGAATCCGAGTGATCGGGGATCGGCGATCTCGAATTGCACTGCGCATAGGTGTAATCCAGGTAATCCCGCCTTTTCCGCCGCCCGCCTCCAAACCTCCGCAGTCACGAGGGCATTCGCTAGTAATTCGGGACGGTATACCAATAATATCGGCTTGCCGTCAACCTTCAAATAGTGTTGGTCTTGCAAGAGCGGCAGAACATCGAGGATAAATCGATTGTCCCCCTCCAACGTATGATCTTGGGCGAGAAGAATCTCTCGATCTCTACCGTCCCAGCGCCGGCTCCAACTCTCGTTAGCCCAACAGATACAGAATGGAAAATCCACATCATGGCGTTCGACCGCATTTTGCAGGGGACGCTCAAGAATCCGCCGACCGTTAAACCAGTAATAATAGTAACAGAAACCGTCAATACCGTACTCGCGCGCTAGGGCGACCTGTTGGGGATAAATTTCTGCTAAACGTAGATCGTAAAACCCCAGTTCGGAAGGCAAACGGGGCTGATAGTGACCAGGGAACATAGGGGTCGCCGCTGTAACATTCGTCCATTCCGTAAACCCTTTACCCCACCATTCATCATTCTCGGGAATCGGGTGGAATTGGGGTAAATAAAAGGCGATCAGCTTCGGTCGCCCCGATATTCCAGTCAACTCCCTCCCAGGTATAGGGGCCTTTGGCAATCGTCCCTTGGCCATTCCCACGGTGAGATAGTGAACTAGCGGATGAATCCCGGAACGGATCACATCGGGATTCATCGCTAGATAGTAAGGGGTATCAAAAAGAGGGCTGGGATCGAGGCTTCTTTCTGCGCCGTAGTGTAGGTAATGTTCGATGAGGGTAAAGTCGGTCTCGATCGCGTCGGGATTTTGACTTAAATAAAAACGCTCGTCGAAAAATCCACTATTTCGGATTAGTTCGACGGTCGCCCATAAATTCATCGGGGAATCAGTCACTTCTCACCTCGTGGGTTTTGAACACGATAATAATGTAAAAGTGGATTGATATCAATATCGGGATGGCTTTGTAAATAGGATAGTGTATCGAAGCACTGATTGGGATTCCGTCCCTGAAGGTAATTATCAATATAGTGTTTTAAGGGATCGGCTCCCGCCGCAGCTACATCCGGATTCATCATTAAATAGTATTCTGGATCGAATAAGCCACTGTTCGCCAGTTCTGTGTAAATTTTTTCTTCTCGCAGTTTGGTAGCTAATTTTCCAGTTGCCGTCCAGTATAAAAGTTTACTCCAAGATACAATAATCGAAAATCGCTCGAAAAGTTTTGCGAGCTTCCACGCTTTCGAGGTACGAATACCGATCAACTCGTATTGTAGTTGGGCGAGCCTTTTTCGGTAGTCATTCGTCGTCGATTCCAATTTCTCTTCTAGTTCTCGTGTTCTTATCTCTAGCTTTTCAATCCGTCGATCTCGTCGAATAATTCCAGATTCAAGAGATTGAATCCATCGAGTTTTATCGCCCATCTCCTGCAGTACACAAGCACTCCATTCTTGTAGCCTCCGCTCCGATAAGCGGGTTGAGTCAAAATCTTTCTCCTCGATCAGGTCGAGCCTCGGTAAACTATCTTTCTCAATAATCTCTCGATTCAATGGATTTTCTCTCTCCTCGATCATGATACTTGGTTTTCCCTGGAAATAATAAAGAAAAAAGTAATCTGTTGGCAAAAATAACGGGGGGCAATTCGAGCCGATGCCCGTAAACAACCCCTATTCACGAGTTCGTGGGTCTGGAAGCACCTTCCTTGTCCGTTTGCGTTGCCGAGGGGAGACCCGCGAGAACTTCCGCAAGGGTAGTTCGGATTTTTTGTCCCACTACGTCCAGCGAAAATCGATCGGTAGCGAATTCTAGCCCTTTGGCCGAGAGGGCTTCCCATTTCGGCCGCGAGTTATAGACATCGATAATAGAACGGGCGAATTCTTCGGGATCGTCCGCTACAAGTACCTCTTTTCCTTGTGTCATCCCCATTCCCTCAACCGCGATACTCGTCGCCACGACAGGTACACCGTAAAGCAGACTAGACACAATTTTTCCCTTCATACCGGCACCGAACCGAAGCGGCGCAATCGAAAGCCGAACGCTACCGAAAAGCTCGTGCAAATCGGCGATATAACCCTTAATAACAATTCTATCCGAGGCGAATTTTGCGATATTTTCTGGCATGTTAGAACCCGCAATAATCAAACGGCAATCGGGAATCTCTTGGCTAATTCGTGGAAAGATCGAGGTAATAAAAAATGAGATTGCGTCCGCATTGGGAAGATGGGCGAATTGACCGATAAAACCGATATCGCGTCGAGTATCAAAATCTATTTTTTGAGTGGTTTTCGGTAATTCTTGAACGATCGGAATCACGGATAATCTTGCAGGAGGGAAAATCTTTTTAATCAATTCGGCTTCGTCTTGACTGACAACAATAGTCCGCTCGCAACTGGCGATCGCCTGGATTTCATCTCGAAAAGTTCGGGCAACTTCATCGAAAGAATCTACTTTTTCCAAAACAGCTGCTCCTCTTGACTGCCGCAGGAAATGCAGATCGACCGTGTTAAAAATCAATTTTGCGTTCGGGGCGTAGCGATGCGCGACATCGGTATACAAGGAAGCGACATTAACTCGCGAGAGGACAATAATATCGAATTTATTTCCCTGAAGCTCGATATATTCTTCAATAGAATTAATATAAGGGCGATAAATACATTCAATACCGATTCTTTGAAGATTTTTAATGTAGGGAGAATCCCCATCATGCAAAAAATTATCGGCGATAAATGTAACCGCCCAATCGGCTTCTCTGGCCAATTTCATAAAATTAAAAATATATTCAGAGCCCGCATCTCGACCCGGGGTCGGAGTTGTAACGTCCAGCATGAGTAATTTTCGGGGAACTCGATGATCTCGATCAGGTAGATCCCGCCAGTCCGGAGCCTCCGCGTGTTCCCTTAGGGTAGTCTCCCAACGTTTTAAAAATTTCGGTTTGTTGACGGCTTGATAACGTTTAACTCCCTTGCTGAGGTCGGTTCCTGAAGAGATGCCCTCAAAATGAATGATTTTAGAAAAGCAGGTATAGATCACTTTATAACCCGCTTTCCGAACTCGGAACGCCAGATCCGTATCCTCGTAATAGGCTGGAGAAAATAAAGGGTCAAACCCCTGTAGTTGTCGCCAGAGTTCCGACGGTAAAGCGATCGACGCGCCCGAACAGTAATCGGTTTCCCGAACAAAATTATACTCGCAAGCCTCGGGATCGCCGTTCCGACCGTAATTACACCCAGAACCGTCGCGCCAGATTAATCCGCCCGCTTCTTGTAACGTACCGTTAGGATAAATCAACATGGAGCCCACTAAACCGACCTTTTCTTGACGTGAAAAGGGATCGATGATCTCGCTCAACCAATCCTGGAAAGGAACCGTATCATTATTAAGGAAAATAAGGTAATCTCCTTTTGCTTGTCGGGCGGCGAGATTACAAGAGTTTAAAAACCCGTAATTTTCCGGGTTACGCAGATAAAGAAGCCCCTCGATCAAGGCCAGTATTTCTGGTGTAGTATCGTTCGAGCTATCGTCCACCACGATCACCTCGAAAGAAAGATCGGTGTTCTGTAGCGCTAATCCCTTGAGACAGCGAAGCGTGTAGTGAATTTGGTTATAAACGGGGATAATAATACTTACCTTCGGATTCTCGATAACTGGAAAAGAAATTGTCCGCGCTTCTCGCTCTAACGGTATGGATAATTCCGTTTGGGTAAGCGTGTCGATCGTAGCGGCGACCACGGAAGATAATCTATCCGCTAGGAGCGAAGAGTAAGGGGTATTCTCAATACCGCTCTCTACGCAATGTAACAAAGGATCGATTCCCGACGCGATAACTTCTGGATAATTTTTACGATAGTATCCGACATCGAACAATGGATGGGGATTGTATCCAGCTTCCGAGCCGATCGTTAAATAATGCACCAAAGGATCGGTAGCCGATGATACGACTTCCGGACAAATTTTTCGATAATACCCCGTATCGAAAAGGGGGTGGGGATTGCGACCGGATAGTGAACCGAGCGTTATGTAGTGCGCCAGAGGATTCATCCCGGAATCGGCCGCTTCCGGGCAGGTTTTGAGGTAGTATTCCGTATCGAAAAGGGGGTGGGGATTGCGACCGCTCGCCGCACCAACATCTAGATAATGGCCGAGGGGATCGATACCGAGCGCTTCTACTTCGGGATTTTGTCGGTAGTAGTAACCCGTATCGAATAGACCGCTCCGCCCGATCAGGTGGGCGATCTGGCGACGTTTCAACCGATCGGCGATTTGAAAAGTAATTGTCCAGTAGACAATTTTCAGGATTTGTCGAAAGGGCCTGACAGGAGAAAGATAGCTCCTTTTCAGGGTATTATTTAAGTATAAACGCTCTAGTTTCTGTTGTTTTTCTAAAAGTTTCGACTGATGGAACTGTAAATCGGTTCGCTCTACAATCTGTTCGTTTTCGCTCGTTTGATCGTTCATTTTCATTTGAATTCTATTTTACGTTTAATCCTAAAGCTAGTTTGACTCGAAACCAAAGTTGACGCAATTTCCAAAATTTACTGCTCTCGATCGCCTCAATAATATTATGAGCGCGACCCCATCCTTGTTGCGCTTGCTCGAGATCGAATTGTGACTGTTTCCACCGCCGACCGATTAGTCGTAATTCCTCCCGCGTCTGTTCCAACTGCAAGGAGATAGAGCCAGATTCCTCCCGCGTTTTTTCTAGCTGGCTGCGGGTGGATTCTAGTTCCTCCCGCGTCTGTTCCAACTGCAAGGAGATAGAGCCAGATTCCTCCCGCGTTTTTTCTAGCTGGCTGCGGGTGGATTCTAGTTCCTCCCTCGTCCTTTCTAGTCGATCTATACTTTGTCGATAGTTTTCTCGAAGTAAATTATGTTGATTCTCTAGAGATGAGGGAAATGCCCGTACAATGAATTGAAGAGTATCTATATCCGGTTCTTTCTCGAGTTTTTCGACTAAAGATGCATCATGCGAATAACTTTTTTCAAAAGGCATCTGTGTTCGTTCGGTCGCCTCGATAGAATACCCCGTATCGAAAAATAATTCTTCGAGAGTTTTACGGGTAAAAAACCGTAAATGAGTATTGTCTAAAATTCCTACCTCTTGATAATCGAAGTTTCCCTGTAGCAAAGATAGACGGATATTACCGTGCGCGATATTGGGAATTGATGCGACCACATAACCACTAGGAGCAAGAACTTGGTGAGTTTCTTGCAAAATACGCCAAGGATCGCGAAGATGTTCTAGGATGTCCCCAAATACAACCACGTCAAACAAGCGATCACTCAAAATTTCCGCTAGAGAAACTCTTTCTAGATCGACAGCAATGACTTCTTCACAAAAAGACCTCGCTATTTCAGCCGCTTTTTGGTTGATTTCAATTCCGATAACAGAACACCCTTTTTCGCGAAGAAGGCGTGCGAGATAACCAGTCGCGCACCCTACGTCTAAAACTTTCTTATTTCCTCCTATAAAATTAATCATTTTTTTTAAACTTGAATTGTTTTCGATATCTGACTCCTTTAAAGATTCGGGCAGTAAAGGATAATCTTTTTGCCAGTTGCCATTCATCATAAACGCCAATTCAGACTTAATTGCATAACCGTCCTATCTATCTTCGTAGAGTACCTCATTCCGGGTACGATAGTCAAGACATTTTCAAGGATGATTGTTAATTAAGTTTACCCATCTTTCTACCTCCTCTGGCTTAACGATTTAAAAATTCGTACCCTTGAGAAAGAATTGTCTTAATAGTCCATTTGCTGTTGATAATCTTGTAAAATCTCGATGGTTTCCGGTTCTGTGGAGCCATCATCGATGACAAGGATTTAAAAGTTTTGGTATTTTTGTACTAAAAAATGCGATCGCACCATCGAGATAGCGACCTTGATTATAGCAAGGAATAGTCACGGAAACTTGAGGAGCATGACTCATTGGGGGCAATTCTCTCCTACTCGAGCAAAAACTAGGTTATCAATAGCTTATCCCAAAAGCTCCCCTTTCTCGTTTTTCTGCCTCAAGGAAGTGTTGATATCCCCACTAGCAATTTCGGGATAGTAGGACATATTCTGGATAAATCCTTAAATTATTCTGATGGTTAAACAAAATCACCCAATTGGGTGATCCCCGTGAGGGAAGCATCTCTTTTTAATAGAGAATAAGTTATTCAATAATCAGATTGTCGTTATAAATGATCCTTAACCATGGAAGCTCATCAACAAAAACAACTCCGCACTTTCCTCTTGGAGAAATTAGCAATTTCCCCCCGTTCCCTCGATATGGCTGTGCGTCTCTGTGAAGCATCGGTGGGTTCTTTGCCGATGGTTTTATGGCAGTACGGTTTAATCGATTTGTCGCAATTGAATCAAGTTTTTGACTGGATGGAAACTGTCTAATTATTTTTCAAGAATAGGACATTAATTATCATTTTTATTAAGAAAATTGACCAAGCTCTAGAGCAGCAAGTTACTGCAATTTATTTAATTTTATACCCCTTGATCGTCATTTTGCTTGTCATCACAGTAAGGTAGAAAGAAACTTAATTAATATGGCATAGGTTCTTCAGTTAGGCATCGACTATATGGAACTCTTTGATGGCTGGATAGAAGTTGAGATTTTCGTGACCAGGACGACTGAGTTTAATCAGGGCAAACCGTTGGGATGGTTGCAATTTTTGCCATTGTTCTAAACTAATTTCGATCTGGAATTCTCTGGCTTTTTCTCGGACTGTATCGGGTATCTGGCTATCATCTAGCCAAGCGGGATGCGGATCTATTGCCAGTTTTCCTGGGGGATTGCCAGTTTTTTCGGTGATTAATTTTTGCAGAAAATCTCGATAGATTTTGGCTTCTGCTGCCGTCGTACAAGCCATATTAACTAATACCATTCTTTCCGGTTGACCCAACTGCATCCAATGGGATAATTTTAATTTAACTCCACAGGTATCTAGTTTCATTCTCACGGTCATCGGTATACAACGTAAGGAGTCAACAAATTCGGCTTCAAAGTCGAAAAAGGTGGTCATATCATTTCATTGGGTTGCTGAGTATAAATCTATGATACAGTGCCGTGGGATAATTGCTAGGGGCAAAATGGTATTTTTATTGAATAAAATTGTCTCGATATTGATTACTAGAAACGAGAATTTTCTCTAGTTCCTGCCATTTTTCTCCTGCAATATAGTCAATAATTTCATCAAGATTTTGCCGATAATTTGTCAAGGATATCAATAAAGCTTGACGATTGTATTTAGCCATCATTAAACCTAATTCGGGATTGCCACCACCGACGCGACTGGTATCGCGAAAACCGGAACTAGCTAAATTTTCCGCTAATTGGCGAATATTCAGGTCTTGTTCTTTCGCACAAGCTTGGATTAAACTGGTACTAATCATTACTGGCAGATGGGAAATCCAGGCCACGGCTCGATCGTGTTCTTCGGGGGAAGAATAATAAATTTGACAGCCTAATTTTTCTACTATTTCAGTTAAGATTTTCACGGCAAAATGAGGAGTAGATTCAAGGGGAGTAATCAGATAGGGGGTATTGACAAATAATCCCAATTGTGCTGCATTGATTCCCTGTTCAGTTTTCCCAGCCATAGGATGACCACCGACAAAATTCGGCCATAATCGACTACAATTGGCCACGATCGCCCCTTTAACCGATCCCACATCGGTGACAATGGCTTGGGGTTTTAAATAGGGAGTTAATTTTTCCAAAGTTGGCACAAGTAAATGTATGGGAGTACAAATAAAGATTAAATCGGCAGTAGCCAATAATTCTAAACTGGTACTAGATTCATCTACCACTCCTTTTTCTACGGCGATATCACAAGTGGATTGTTGACGAGAAACTCCCAAAACCTTATAAGCTTGTGATCGAAAATCTAAACCCAAGCAACCACCGATTAAACCCAGTCCGATAATGCCAATATTCATTAGTTTTACTCAAAAATAATTTCGTCTTCTACTCGCCAAGCAGGATCGACAATGCACAAGAAAACTAATGGTTCCTCCCCACAATTATGAATATATTGTTTAGCTAGAGGAGGTATATAAATGGCGGCACCGACAGTCACTAATTGCACTTCCTCATCGATGTGCATTTCCCCTTGTCCTTGCATAATATAATAAACTTCCGCAGTTTTTAAAGCGTGGGGAGTAGAAGTTTCCCCCACATCTACCCATGCGTGGGCTAAACTATAACGTAGATTTAACGGTTGTTTATCGGGATGCAATAACTCGCGCAATCGGGTATGATCACCGGCGATGAATTCCTCACATTCGAGCAGGTTTCTGATTAACATAGTAAAATTAAACCGCGAAGATTGTTTTTATTTTATCATTGAGTCAAAGACTAAAGACTAATAGCCGTTATCATAGAAATATTCAGCATCGCCAGAATTAACGAATGACTTGGTTAGAACATAGTGTACAGGTAGAAGTGGACGCGCCGATCGATCTGGTTTGGGAGCTATGGTCAGATTTAGAACAAATGCCCCAGTGGATGAAATGGATCGAATCGGTGAAAATTCTAGAGGAGGAGCCAGAGCTTTCCCGTTGGAAGTTAGCCAGTGGTGGTCTAGAATTTACTTGGTTGTCACGGATACTGAAAATTGTCCCCCACCAGATGATTCAATGGGAATCCGTGGACGGGTTGCCTAACCGCGGGGCAATTCGTTTTTATGACCGTCATGGTAGGAGTATTGTGCGACTGACAGCATCCTATGCTATACCCGGTTGGTTAGGAAAATTGATGGATAATCTTTTCCTCGGTCGAGTGGTGGAATCAACTCTGCAAGCAGATCTAGAGCGTTTTCGCCTTTATGCGCTCAATATTGTCAATAATACGCCGCCAAGGTGAGGTAATCACCGGTAATAAGCTGTTGACTATCTAAAGCACTTGTTAAGACTGTCTATGAGTAAGGATAGTGCGAGCATTTGTACTAAAATCAATACTAGGTTTAAATGCAGTACAGCTTATTGCTGACTACCGACAACCGACTCCCCAAAAGGAAAACTTCCTAAGAATATCCCCAGCAAATTGCGCTATCACGGTGGAGTTATTGCTACTCGATTTTATAGAGATAGGCTTCTGGGGTTTCAAGAAGGGGAGTGATCGGGCGCTCGAGAGGGGGAGTTTTGACGAGGGTAAAAATTGGAAATAAATCGTTCATTTGGATAGCCATTTTAAATTTCGGCTGGATGTAATAACTACCCGATGGGCAGGCATTGGTGATCTTTAGCTCTCTTTTGGTCATAAAGGTATCGATATAATCGTACTGACCATGCTCTTTTCTTTTGCCTTTCTTGGCTGGATCACAAAGGGTTAAACCGACCGGAATCTGATTGATAATTGCCACTGTATCGGCCACGGATAGGAGCCTTTCGGAACCGTATTTACTGGCAAGATAACGTTGATTGAAATAGAGATTAGTTGCGATAGAATAGCCGATGATAATTGCTAGAACTAGAGCGAGTATCCTGTGGAAAGTCTTAGTCAAGTTTAGATAGGCCAGACTAGCGATCGCCAAGAGGATAGGAGCAAACCAGAGTAAGATTTTACGATGGGAATAAAAATGCTCATCAGGATAATTAGAGGAAGCATAGAGAAAAATTATCCAAGTAATCGCAAAAAAGCCGATCAGTGTTTTATTGCCTCGATATTTTTTGATGACTATGTATAGAGAAATGCCGAAAAAAATAACCGAAACTACGACATTGAAAATCGATATATTGTCATTCAAAAAAAATACTTGATTGCCCAGATAAACCGTTTCCCAAATTGCTTTAAATAGACGAGTGAACAGATTGCTCGATGGTTCACCGCTCGCCCCCTTCGCCGTGAGTGCTCTCACGATTCCCCTCGTATTAGCGAAATTCCGAACGATCTCACTGTGCCAATACATAAATAAGGCGAGATTTGCCGAGAGAATCGATAGAAAAGGCAAAAGACATTTAATAGTATTCTTGCGATTGCGATAAACAAACCATAGACAGGCAATAACACAAGTCACTGGGATAATTAACATCGTGGTGGTGTGTAAACTCACCAATATAGCGACGGTAATCCCGAAGAATATCCAAGCTATAGCCTGATAGAGCAGCGGCTTACTCGTTTCCATCTGGAATCGATAGAGTAAAGCAAAAACGAGCAGGAAAAAGGGTATTGGGCTAGGGGCCCAGGAAAAATTATTAATAAAATAGTCCGCATAAATCGTGCTATACCGAAATCCTGCCAAACTGGACAGGAGAAGACGTTTATCTTGTTCTACATTTTCTAAAAGTTGATAAACAAAGTAGATTAAGAGCGGAATCGATAGAAAAGAAAATAGTCCATTGGTAAGGACTTGAAATTCGGGAGCGGTACCGAAAATTGTCAGAGGGAACGCTAAATAACCATAGAGGGGGGGAATTGCGAATCCATATCTTCCCCCCCCCTGCGAGTCCCAATTGAGGAAAGTTTCCCTTCCACATATCCATCCAAAAGTAACCACCGCTAATCTGATCGGGATCGGGTCCGATATCGAAGGTAACATATTCAAAAATACTGACAATCCTGGTGAAAAAGGCAAAGGCGATCGCTAGAATCCCTAAAATCAGTGCTGTTACTCGGACTTTATTGATTGATTTCCCCATAAGTGTCGGTATTTTTATCCTAAAATTGTCTAGTAGCTTTGCGACCGTATCCCCGAATATTTATCTTGGCATGGTAGCGCAAATTTCTAGTCCTACTCGGTTGGAATTTAGCTTTGCCGCTCAAGATGAGGTATAACCTGATTTAGCATCGCTGGCTGACGGACGAGTCCCGAAAACCAAAACCTCGTACCTCACCATTAGGACAACTGCCATAAGATTCAAGGGACTGTTTAACTATAAACTGCGTACACCCCCTCAACAAAAATTTTTTTAGACAAATCTTGTCCAAGATTGGGAACCCCGTGTTAAACTGCCTCGATAAGATGATGTCACTCTCAAGACCATTCACTATATAATCCAATGGTAATACAATCGGTCAGTTTAACAGTTAAGGACTATAAGTCTAATATTCCCGTGGCCATCTTGTGTGGTGGCAAAGGAACCCGACTGCGGGAAGAAACCGAATTTCGACCTAAGCCGATGATTGCCATCGGAAATCGACCGATTATTTGGCATATCATGAAAACTTATGCCCAATATGGGTTAACTGACTTTATGCTCTGTCTAGGGTACAAAGGGGAAATAATCCGGGACTATTTCTTTAACTATGATTGGAATCAAAGTGATGTCCTCTTAGAGTTAGGCAATAAAAAAGTGACCAAACTCGATAGTGGACACCAGGAGGAAGACTGGCGTATTTGGTTAATTGATACGGGACCCGAAACCATGACGGGAGGCCGTCTTAAACGTCTCACCCCTTACATAGAGAGAAGTGGAAGCGAGATCTTTTTGGCCACCTATGGGGACGGGGTTTGTGATGTGAATATTGCGGATCTGTTGGATTTCCATTACTCCCATGGGAAATTAGCCACGATGACGGCGGTTCGTCCTTCTTCTCGCTTTGGCGAGTTAATCATTGAGGGTAATTTAGTCACTCAATTCCAAGAAAAGCCCCAAACGGCTGAAGGATGGATTAATGGGGGGTATTTTGTCTTAAATCGCAAGGTTTTGGATTTAATTGAGGGGGATGCGACGACTTTTGAAGCACAGCCCCTAAGAACCCTGGCTGCCTTGGGAGAACTCGCCGTCTATAAGCATGAAGGGTTTTGGCAGTGTATGGATACTTACCGAGAAATGGAAATGCTCAATCACCTTTATGACACTGGACAAGCTAGATGGAAAATATGGTAAAGAAAGCATTTTGGCCGGGCAAAAAAGTCTTTATTACTGGTCATACGGGCTTTAAGGGGTCTTGGCTGGGGTTTTGGTTACTCCATCTAGGAGCAGAGGTAAAAGGCCTCAGTTTAGCTCCCAATACCACCCCCGCCTTATTTGACCAATTAGACTTAGCTCAAAACCTGAGTCACCATATAGGAGATATTCGAGAGCCTGAGTTAGTGACTCGTTTAATCGCTTCATGGCAACCGGATGTAGTCTTTCATTTAGCGGCACAACCCCTAGTGCGGCTTTCTTATCTTGAGTCGGTGGAAACGTGGAACACAAATGTTATGGGGACTATTCACGTTTTAGAGGCCCTCAAAAGCCTGACTCATCCCTGTGCCGCCGTGTTTATTACTAGCGATAAGTGCTATGAGAATCGGGAATGGGTCTATGGTTATCGGGAAAATGACCCTTTAGGGGGTTACGATCCCTATAGTTCTAGCAAAGCTGGGGCGGAATTGGCGATCGCATCTTGGCGCAGTTCCTTCTTTAAAACCCCTCAAACCCCCATCGGCATTGCCAGCGCCAGGGCCGGAAATGTCATCGGTGGCGGAGATTGGTCCCTAGACCGGATTGTACCCGATGCCATGCGGGCCTTGATGAAGTCCGAAGCGATTCCGGTGCGGAACCCTCTAGCGACTCGCCCTTGGCAGCACGTTTTAGAGCCTTTAGGGGGCTATTTACGGTTAGCTGAGTTGGTTTATGAGCAGTTGATGACGGCTAATTGGCAGCAAGACAGCCGGGGGTTATATGGAGCGTTTAATTTCGGTCCGTCTCTGACTTCTAATCGTCCGGTTAAAGAGTTAGTTGAGTCTATCCTACAACTTTGGCCAGGGACTTGGCTCGATCAAAGTGATCCGAATGCTGTTCATGAGGCTAAATTGCTTAATCTAGTCACAGATAAGGCTTTTCATACCCTAAAATGGCAACCAGTCTGGGATTTTCGGCAAACCCTCAAGGAAACCGTGACATGGTACTATCAAGCGGCTCAAATGGACTCTGAAGATAAAGCACAATTCCAAGACCTTACCCGCCAACAAATCGAATATTATCAAAGTTGTTTGATCGATTAGCGAATTCAAGGCTGATAATAGTGCAAATTAAGTGATAATTAAGTTCAAATTTCTCCCCTGAAAGGAAATTAACCATGACTCAATCTATTTCTCCCCCCAATACCAATACTGAAACAGAACTGCGAGAGCAAGTCTTTCAAGCCGTACAAGAATACTACAAACACAAATTTCAACCCCGGGCTTTTGTGGCGGGGCAGACCTATATTCCGGCATCGGGTAAAGTATTTGATGAGCAAGAATTAGTCAAATTAGTGGATTCTTCCCTAGATTTCTGGTTAACGACGGGCAGATATGCGGCGGAATTTGAGGAACGTTTTGCCCAGTGGATGGGGGTAAAACATTGTTTATTGGTCAATTCTGGCTCTTCGGCCAATTTAGTGGCTTTAAGTGCCTTAACTTCCCCTAAACTGGGGGAAAAACAACTTAAACCGGGGGATGAAGTCATTACCGTCGCCGCCGGTTTCCCGACTACAGTTAACCCCATCTTTCAAAATCAGCTAATTCCCGTCTTTTTAGACGTTAAACTACCCGGTTATGACCTCGACATCGAGCAACTGGAATCGGCCTTGTCAGAGAAGACTAAAGCGATTATGATTGCTCATACCCTGGGAAATCCCTTTAATTTAGAAGCGGTGATGGCTTTTGCCGAAAAACATGACCTCTGGGTAGTTGAGGATAACTGTGACGCGGTGGGAAGTCTTTATAAAGGGCAAAAAACCGGCACCTTTGGGCATTTAGCGACGGTTAGCTTTTATCCTGCTCATCACATGACCATGGGAGAAGGGGGAGCCGTTTTAACCAGCGATACCCGCTTGAAAAAGATTGTCGAGTCATTCCGTGACTGGGGCAGAGATTGTTGGTGTCCTCCGGGGGTAGATAATACCTGTAATAAGCGCTTCGGTTGGCAGTTAGGAGATTTGCCCTTTGGCTATGACCATAAGTACACCTATTCTCATGTGGGTTATAACCTAAAGATGACCGATATGCAAGCCGCCGTCGGGGTAGCGCAACTGGATAAATTGCCCGGATTTATCAAAAAGCGTCGGGAAAATTTCGACTTTTTGCATCAAAAGTTACAGGAGCTTCAAGATGTTTTAATTCTGCCTGAAGCCAGCCCGGATTCTGAACCGAGTTGGTTCGGGTTTCCGATTTTTGTTAAGGAAAATGCGCCTTTTAGCCGCAATGATTTGGTTAAGCATTTGGAGGAAAAACGCATCGGCACAAGGCTATTATTTGGAGGAAATTTATTGCGACAGCCTCTTTATAAGGGGTTAAATTATCGAGTCGTTGGGGATTTAAGCAATGCCGATAAAATCATGAGTAGTGTTTTTTGGCTGGGCATTTATCCCGGATTAACCGAGGAGATGTTAACCTATGTAGCAACGACTATCCGAGAATTTTGTCATGGCCAATAAAATTCCCCAACTTTTGGGACAAAATTTCAGGTTAAGGAAAATATGGCGGCTCTTCTCGTTTCTGTGTGGAAGGAAGAAGAATAGGGATAATTTTACAGAAGTATAATCTTCAAAGTCTTGCTAGGCAAGACTTCTAGGAATGGTGCGCCCTGATTATTACAGAAAGTCGAGAAGACCCAAAATATGAAAGTATTGATTACCGGTGCCAGTGGTTTTGTTGGTTCCCATGTAGCAAGGCTTCTAATAGCCGAAGGGTGTGAGGTACACGCACTTGTGCGAGAAAACGGCGAACAATGGCGAATTCAAGATATTCTCCCATCACTACATTTATGGCAATCTGACTTAGTAGCATTTGAAACAGTGAATGCTTATTTACAGAAAATCAAGCCCGAATTGTGTATTCACTTAGCTTGGTATGTTGGGTCAGGAAAACAACTAAATTCTCGGGAAAACTTGAATTCATTCCAGGCAAGTCTCAATTTATTCTCTCAACTAGCTGAAGTAGGTTGTAAGCGGTTTGTGGGTATAGGGACTTGTTTTGAGTATGATTTCAATCTAGGATATTTTTCTGAATCAAGTCCGACAAAACCCATCACCTTATATGCAGCGACCAAGGTGGCACTATTCACTATTTTACAACAACTAGCCCAGAGCGCCGAAGTAGAGTTAACATGGGTTCGTTTGTTTTATCAGTATGGTCCAATGGAGGATGAGCGACGGTTAATTCCGTCGGTTATTTGTTCACTGCTGCGGGATGAAGTGGTAAAAACAACTAAAGGTGAACAAGTTCTGGATTTCCTTCATGTTGAGGATATAGCATCAGCAATTTGGGCAGTTGCGAAGAGCAACGTTTCAGGTGTAGTTAATGTTGGTTCTGGTCAACCTGTAACCGTTGGACAAATAGCACTTGAACTTGGTAATTTATTAGGTAAACCTGATTTAATTCATCTGGGTGCTTTACCTTACCGTCCCAATGATCCCATGTTTATTTGTGCTAATAATGAGTTGCTTAGAAAAAAGACCGATTGGACACCTAAATATAATTTAACGACGGGATTAAAAAATACAATTGAATGGTATAAAGACCATTTAAACATAAATAAAATTGAGGAAATTTAAGATGAGTAAAAAATTAATTAGTGTTGTTACTCCTTGCTACAATGAACAAGATAATGTTGAGTTTTCATATACTGAGGTCAAAGAGATTTTTGCAAGATTAGAAAAATATGAATACGAGCATATTTTTATCGATAATGACTCTCAAGATAAAACAGTCAGTATATTAGAGCAAATCTCTCAAAGCGACTCTAGAGTCAAAATTATCATTAACGCTAGGAATTTTGGCTTTGTTCGTTCTACCTATTACGGCCTCTTACAAGGAACTGGAGATGCGGTTATTTTAGTCTTCGCCGATTGTCAAGATCCTCCCGAACTAATCGTCGATTTTTTAGAAAAATGGGAGGAAGGCTATCAAGTTGTTAAAGGAATTAAAAGATCTAGTCAAGAGAACTCTTTGGTCTATAGTGTGAGAAGATTTTATTATTTTTTAGTTAGAACCCTATCAGAAGAGATTGACTTAACTTCTAATTTTACCGGCTTCGGTTTATATGATCACAAAGTGATAGAAGCATTGCGTTTGATCGATGATCCTTATCCCTACTTAAAGGGTCTTATTTCAGAAGTCGGTTTTAAGAGTGCTAAAATCGAGTATCATCAGAAAGTCCGAAAACGAGGTAAGAGTAGTTTTAATTTTTATCGAATGTACGATCTGGCAATGCTGGGCATCACTACCTATTCTAATTTTCCGCTAAGATTGGCGACAATGATCGGGTTCGCTCTATCTCTAGTGAGTTTTCTGGTCGGTCTCGTGACTTTGATTTTGAAGCTTCTGTTTTGGAACCTTTTCCCCATAGGAATAGCGGCGATCATTATCGGATTGTTTCTTTTTTCTTCTGTACAGTTATTTTTTATAGGTATTTTAGGAGAATACATTGGTTTGATAAATAGACGAAGCTTAAAAAGACCTCTAGTGGTAGAGAGAGCGCGAGTCAACTTTGATATTAAATAGTGAACAGTATTTTTGACAATCCGAAAGGGGAATTTATTAACATGGAACGCCATACTAAAATCAGATTTCTTAGCACAATTATAGTTATAGGCTTTGCCATCGCCGTTTTTTATCACTACACGATGGGAGCTTATTTAGGCAATCAACAGCCTCTTAATAGTTTTTTATTTAAACCTAATGATAAGTTTAATGACTTTTGGAACATGGTTAACTTTATCAAGGAACTTAATCCCTACAGAAGTGATGTTTATATTTTTGGTATATATTATCCATTGGGGGAGTTATTTTTCTTCCCGTTTACTCTATTTAAGAGCAGAGATTTAGCACTATTAGTATTTTTGAGTATTTTTTTAGTCTGCTGGCTATTTTTCATAATCAATAATTTTTCTCAGACTAATAGATTAGACAATTTTCGTGATATTTTTGTGATTTCCTTCATGAGCTATCCTTTTCTATTTACTATAGATAGAGCTAATGCAGAATTATATACGTTCTTGTTTTTATGTGGTTTTGCTTACTTTTATAATAGCTTAAATCACTATAAATCGCTTTTTGCCTTAATTTGTCTATCCCTAGCAATTGCGATGAAACCATTTCCAGCAATTTTTCTAGTCCTATTGGCAAGCGAAAAAAAGTGGAAAAATATCCTCTATGTAATTATATTTGCCGCATTAATAACTATTTTTTCTCTGCTGTGTTTTCAGGGAAGTATTTTAGAAAATATTCAAGGATTGAGAAGAAATCAAGCAATGTTTGTGAAATATTATGTGATCGGATCGGGAGGTTGGCCTTATGGGGTCAGTTTGTTCGGGTTGATCAAGGTTATTGCCGCTTTTGTCTTAAAGATTTCTAAAGATATTGGTATAATCTCATCATCAGATATAGTGCGAACATTTTTTGATTGGGTTTCACTACTTTTGAGACCCTATTCTGTACTATCGTTAATAATAGTAGGATTGGTAAGTTTATACATTCTGACTAAGGAGAAAATTTTCTGGAAAAAACTAGCTCTTTTAGTTTTTGTGATGAATGTTATCCCCCCCACATCAGGAGATTATCGACTTCTCAATCTTTTTATTCCTTTGGCTTTTTTTATTAATGAATCAAAGTCAAGTAAGTTTGATTTAGCCTATCTGCTCCTGTTTGGTCTTTTGCTCATTCCCAAAAATTACTTTATTATTCCAGCCATGACCGATATGGGACTTAGTATAGGAGTTATTATTAATCCATTGTTAATGTTAATATTTGGGTTTTTGATTATTAAGGAAGGATTAAGTAAGACAACAAGAGATATACCCAAACAAAGCCTTGATAGGTCAGTTCGAGAATAAGTTTAACCTGATTGCCCAATTGTGAGAGACAATAGACAAAATATGACTAATACTGACAATTGCGATCACAATTGTGTTGACATTGATGATAGTTTATGATAAGAAAGTGGCATCAGTTGTTCACCCCAACTTAACCAATGGCTCAAGAAACCCTCCTAATTGCAGCTAACCCACAAGGGATCAAGCTACCACCGACCCAAGATGAGCTACCTTCTGATGATGGTATTCCCATGGAAACCCAGCGACACGGACTGCAAATGCAGTTATTAGTTAGACCTCTCTCCTGGTGGTTAAAAACCCAGGGACGGGAAGCGTTTGTCGGAGGCAATATGTTTGTTTACTTTAGCCCCAATCAAGTGCGTAAAGAGGATTATCGCGGGCCCGATGTATTTGTCGTTGTGGACGTGCCTCGAAAAGAACGGAAAAGCTGGGTCGTCTGGGAAGAAGAAAAAGCTCCTGATGTGGTGATTGAGTTGCTCTCTGAAAGTACAGCGCAAAAAGATAAAGAAGAGAAAAAGCTCATCTATCAGAATCGTTTGCGGGTGACAGAATACTTTTGGTATGATCCCTTTGACCCAGAAGATTTAGCGGGACATCGCTTAGAAGGGGGTGTTTATAAATCTTTAAACCCAGATGCTCAAGGCAGGTTCAGCAGCAAAATATTAGGGCTGGTGTTAGTGCGGTGGCAGGGAATTTATGGGGATGAACAAGAGCCGATTACTTGGCTACGTTGGGCAACAGCAGAGGGGCAATTGCTCCCCACCATAGAGGAGTTGGCCGAGCAGGAAAAGCAACGGGCCGAGCAGGAAAAGCAACGGGCTGAACGCTTGGCAGCAAAATTAAGAGCGCTAGGGGTTGAAGTTGATGATAGTGTATGAAATAATTGCAGGCATTGTCCACCTATAGGTCTATTTTATAATTAATTTAATGCACCTACTTAGTCGTGGACAGTTTATGAGAGCTTATTAAATATAGGAAGGACTGTTTACGACAATGACACCATCTACAATTAATTTGTTCAAAAAATCACCGCCAATCACCTGGGAAAAACTGCCAGATGATTTTATTCTACCTGACGAACCTGTGGACAACAACTTGCAACCCCTATTAGCAGCAGCTTTACGAGAATCGTTAGAATTAGCAGGACTAATTCTGGAATCGATGCTAATTGCCTCTAATTTTGGCTTGTGTGCCACCGTTAAAACTCAAACTGTTGTCAAAGCACCTGATTGGGTTTATATTCCCTCAGTAAAATCTATTGCTAGTGGAGAAATTCGGCGCAGTTACACTCCCCACCTCGAAGGAGAAATTCCAGCAATTGTCCTAGAGTTTATCTCGGAAACCGAAGGGGGTGAATATTCCATCAACCCTCACTATCCCTATGGAAAATGGTATTTTTACGAGCAAATCTTACAAGTACCTGTCTATGGAATATTTCAGCCAAAAACCGGAGAATTAGAAATTTATCGATTGAATCAAGGAAGATATGAACAACAAAAACCTAATGAAAACAATCGTTATTGGATAGCAGAGATTAACTTATTTTTGGGAGTCTGGCAAGGAACCAAAGCTGAATTTACTACTAATTGGTTGCGTTGGTGGGATAAGTCGGGAAATTTGCTATTATGGGGCAGTGAGTTAGTAGAGCAAGAAAGGCAACGAGCCGAGCAGGAAAAGCAACGGGCTGAACAGGAAAAGCAACGAGCCGAACGCTTGGCAGCAAAATTAAGAGCGCTAGGAGTTGAAGTTGATGATAGTGTATGAAATAATTGCAGGCATTGTCCACCTACAGGTCTATTTGATAATTAATTTAATGCACCTACTTAGTCGTGGACAGTTTATGAGAGCTTATTAAATATAGGAAGGACTGTTTACGACAATGACACCATCTGCTATTGATTTACCGACAAAATCAACGATAATCACATGGGAAAAACTGCCAGATGATTTTATTCTACCTGACGAACCTGTGGACAATAACCTGCAACCCCTCTTAGCAGCAGCTTTACGAGAATCGTTAGAATTAGCAGGACTAATTCTAGAATCGATGCTAATTGCCTCTAATTTTGGCTTGTGTGCCACCGTTAACAATCAAACTGTTGTCAAGGCACCTGATTGGGTTTATATTCCCTCAGTAAAACCCATTGCTAGTGGAGAAATTCGGCGCAGTTACACTCCCCACCTCCAAGGAGAAATTCCTACCATCGTCCTAGAGTTTATC
>NZ_JAJTDH010000135.1:0-6847 GCF_021300285.1 Microcystis sp. 49638_E5
TGACTGTTACAGTATCGTTTGTCATCCCAACTAAAGAAACAACCCTACTTCCAAAAGTAGTGGCAGGAGAAACAATAACTCCGTTAGTATCAGAGTTCAAGGCTCCGATTGTTGTGCCTGTCAAAATTCCTTTAAAAGTATTTTGATCAATGGCGTATTTTGGACTCTGTGTATCTGGGTTAAGTGCCATAATTAATTTTCGTATCCTAAAATTGTGAGTAATGAAGAGTTGGCTGCTAGTCCCTGAACAATTCCCAAAATCGAGGAGTCTGTAACGGTGTTGTCGTCAAACGTCCCGTCTTTGTTATCAAGTACCGTAGCAGAAGAGGTAATAATTAATCCCTCCGAAATAGCAAATTTAATTGATTGCTGTACTAAAATTTGCATTGCACTAGAATCATTAGCAACGTTTTTAGCCAGTTTTATTAGCTGAGATGAGCTATTGCTATCTTGCAAGATAGCGGTGGCAACTATTGTAATAGCCGCCGAGAATCTATTCTGCAATGAGACATTGTTTAATGTCAAATTGACGTATTTTAGTTCGGTTCCTGTGGGAATTTCAATCATAAATTACCTGTAAGAATTAAAGTAGAAACTAGATAAGATAGTTCAACTTCGTCGGAGGGTTGATTACTAGACACTAAATCAAATTTATTGTCTAGGGAATTAAATCTAAAATAGAAATAATCTTCAATGCCTCCCCCAGAAGTTGTGTTAGGTAATAATCCAGCGTAGGCAGAACCCCAAACTATTCGCCTTATAGAAGCCGAAGTAATTCTTAATACTAATTCCTGATAATTAGTAGGAGTACCCGTAGCGTTAGCTATCGTCGTATCTTGCGACAAAGAATTTAGTATTCCTATTGTAGTTGTATCTACGTTAGGGGTGACAGTAGCAGCGTCGGTCAAAGTTGTTATTGTTGGGGAACCGCCACCACCGCCAGTAATTGTTAGATTTCCAGAGCCGAGTACAGATTGATTGTTAATCGTTTTTATGTTTTCCGCATTAATTAATAGCGGCTGTAGTCCCGAAGTTATTCCTGATACAGTTGTGATCCGATGGGCTGATTCTGATATTCCGTAGATTAAAACCTGATCTACATTGGCAGGAACTGTTTTAGATTGTAGTGCTTGGATATTTAATCCTATTGTTCTGTCTGCTGATAAGTCACCTCCTCCTGTTAATCCTGAAGCCGTAGCAATAACTCTAGAGTTTAAAACCCTAGAATCTAAATTGGTTTGAAGGTTGTTAATATCAGCAATCGAATGGGTATGTCCAGATGCCGTTTTGTTGTCAATTTGTCCTTGAATTAGTGACGTAACACCACTTAAGTAACTTAATTCAGTTGTTGTTATAGAAGATGCTGATAAGTGTCCTGACGCGGTGGAAATCGCTACTCTATTAGCTGTTTGATCGGCAGCCCATCTAGTACCATTGGCAAGGGAATATTGAGGGTGGTCATCGGCATTTAGTCCTGTTAGTGCGTTATGAGCAGTTACCCCGCCTCCGCCGCCAGAATAGCCCGTTATTCCCGATACGGTAGTCCGTCGATGAGTTGAAGTCGAAACGTCATAAATTAAAACCTCATCTAAAATAGAGGGATTTGTTTTAGATTGAAGCCCTGAGATATTTAGAGCGATAGTCCTATCAGCCGATAAATCTCCCCCGCCTGTCAGTCCTGAAGCCGTAGCAATAACTCTAGAGTTAGAAACTTTTAGATCCAAACCTGCCTGTTGAAGAGTTGAAATGGGCTTATTTATATCACTCGTATTATCTACATTGGACAGTCCTACCATTGCCTTGGTAATACCAGATACCGTACCTGTAAAGATAGGATTATTGATAGGAGCTTTTAGGTCTAAAGCTGTTTGTTGAAGAGTTGAAATGGGCTTATTTATATCACTCGTATTATCTACATTGGACAGTCCTACCATTGCCTTGGTAATACCAGATACCGTACCTGTAAAGACAGGATTATTGATAGGAGCTTTTAGGTCTATTTGTCCTTGAATTAATGACGTAACACCACTTAAGTAACCTAACTCAGTTGTTGAAATGCTAGAAGAGGCAAGCACTCCCGACGCGGTGGAAATAACTACCCTATTAGTTGTTGGGGCAGCAGTCCATCTAGTGCCGTCAGCAAGGGAATATTGAGGGTGATCATCTCCATTTAATCCTGTTAACGCATTATGGTCAGTTACCCCACCACCACCGCCAGAATAGCCCGTTATTCCCGATACTGTAGTCCGTCGGTGGGTTGAAGTTGAAACATCATAAATCAAAACCTCATCCAAAATAGACGGGGTTGTTTTTGCGGCTAACCCAGGAATGTTTAACCCTATTGTTCTATTGTCTGATAAATCTCCGCCGCCAGTCAGTCCCGAAGCCGTAGCAATAACCCTAGAGGTTAAAACTCTAGCGTTTAAATCGGTTTGAAGATTGGCAATATTCGCAATTGAATGAGTATGCCCCGAATCGGTTTTATTATTTAATTGTCCTTGAATTAATGATGTGACACCACTTAAGTAACCCAATTCAGTTGTTGAAATACTAGAAGAGGCAAGCACTCCTGACGCGGTGGAAATAACTACCCTGTTAGCAGTTGGGGTAACAGTCCATCTAGTACCATTAGCAAGGGAATATTGAGGGTGATCATCATTACTTAATCCTGTTAGTGCGTTATGAGCAGTTACCCCGCCTCCGCCGCCAGAAAGCCCAGAAGTTATCCCCGATACGGTAGTCTTTTTGTGGCTCAAACTAACAGGATCGTAAATCAAAACCTCATCTAAAACAGATGGATTTGTTTTAGATTGAAGTGCAGAAACATCTAAAGATATAGTTCTATTTGCAGAAAGAGATCCGCCGCCAGTCAATCCTGAAGCCGTATTAATAGTGACAGATGTTGATGCCTTTCCATCTAAAGCTGTTTGTTGAAGTGTCGAAATAGGCTTATCAGCATCACTCGTATTATCTACATTGGATAATCCTACCATCGCCTTGGTAATACCAGACACCGTACCAGTGAAGGTAGGATTATTAATAGGAGCTTTAGCGTCAATTTGCGCTTGAATTAATGATGTAACCCCATCTAGATATCCCAACTCTGCAATCGTTACACCCGCAGCAATTCCGATTGATTGAGGAGTCAGACCATTTTGGCAGTAAGCACGTAAATCAATGGCAGTTATTTTAAAAGAAGAGCTTCCATCGTCAGACTCGAATAGGTGATTGTCATTCACCGATCCAAGGTCTAAGTCAATAATTCTTACGTCTGCCATTTGTTCGGCTCCTCAAGCCACACTTACCCTAATATTACCATTTCTAGTTACCCTACGGTTTCCATTCTGAGTGACCCTAGTAGACGACAGTTGTTCAACGACTACATAGCCAGGTTCTCTGATTAAATAAATTGAATCAAAACTATCTAATTTTAATTCTCTTTTTAGGTGTTTTAGGGCAATAAACCGAGCCGAACTAATAGCCCCGTCATCCTCAGTCAAAAACCATGAATCATTAGCAGTCGGAATGCCTGAATTAATCACCCCGCTAAATGTCCTAATCCTGCTAGGAAGTCCTGAAACTAAATGCGGAGTACCTGAAGTAATTGCCCCTATTACCGTGGCGCGGTAAATAGTAGCATCAAAGCTATAGCCATCTAATAACGCTAGTTCTTGATTGGTTTTGACGTTTATTGTTCTTAAAAACGGTTCAGAGCCATCAGAATTTAAAACTTTTCTAGGAACGCCATCAACTATTACCCAGAGTTTAAATTTATTAGGTATATTGCTATAAGCAGTATTTAAAAAATTTTGAACTCCAGACTTAGAAAACATGGACTTTTCCTATAATTCAGCCCTATGGCAAGCATTAATATTATACCTCGAATCAAAAGCTGTAGGACTATCGGAAGCATCTAAACCCATCAAATTTTCTTATTTTTCGGATATTCACACGCCGAACCAATCTCCACAGGGAGCAGTCTTTCTTAACTCAATTGACTTAGATCCGACTGGAATGTTAGACCCCCAGACAAGCCTAGACATAAGCTTTTCAATTAGATTAATAGTCAGCTTTACGGAGGAATCAATCTCTAATTTTTTGATTTTAGCCGACTGGCAATCATGGTTAGCCCAAAAATTAAACGACTTAAGAGCTAATGGGCTAACTGGAACTTATCGACAAAAAGCACTTAGAGCAGCATTTATAGGATGCGATCTAAATATGGTCACTATATCCCTGAACGCTAATCAGGATAATGGCTTTCAGGGAATAATCTCAACTAAGTTATCTTGGGAAAAAGATTAGTGAAAGTTTTTCCCTATCAATTACCTAATGGCAAGGTTCTTGTTTTACGCCCCGTCTCCGCAGCAAAAAGACGAGAGGCTAAAATGATTTGTTTGCTAATATCGGGCTGGCTAGATTCTTTATCTATTCCCCTAGGGAGAAGCCCTATAGACTTTTTAGTTGCCAATAACGCTAAAGGGCAATCAGAGACTATAGCAATTTATCTAGGTGAATGGGGGCTAAATGAAAAAGATATCAATAGCCTAGACAAAGACTCAACTCTTGAGATTTTAAAGATTATAGAAAACATGGACGTTGAGCCATCCATAGTCCCAGATATATCCGAAGGGTTTATTTTGCCATCGTGTGGGGATAGTGAAGGAGATTTAATAGCGGACTTAATATCAATCTTTGATGTTCAGTCAGCATTACAAATTTATAGTACACTAGACTTTGTTACTATTCAGTTAGTCCTAAAAAGGCTTCAATTTCAATCTAGAAGGCAAGAGCTAGAAGAAAAGTATAACAAAAATATTGCTGTTTCTCAGCTAATCGAACTTAAAAATAGTGGCAAATGGGATAATCTAAATTGGTCCAATAAGTACCCAGGAATAAGTTAATGGATAAACATGAATTAGAGCTAATACAAGCAGGAGCAGAGCATTTTAGGGCTGTAGATGCTAACGACATTAAAGAGCTTAGGCAAGACACTATCGACGCAATAGCCTACGCTAAAGATGCAGATAATCCACGGCTTTACATTTACACTAAAAAACCTTATTACATAGTAGAAAAAACCTTAGCAACTATTGACACAAGAGGAGTAGGGGTAACTATTGCTTTTTACGATGATTTGATTAGAGCAAAAATAGAAGCAGCTAGAGACGGCGCAATGTTTGCAGAAGTTAGTTAGTATGGAATGAAGGCTTTTTCTTGGGACTTGTGATGGCAAATATTGCATGGGAATTATCAATAATTAATCTGATTCTTATTGGCATCTTTACAGGATTGCCATATGCCAATTCTTTTGACCATCATTTTTCCCGTTTTGGTTTCCATCAAAAAGATTATAAAATTACTATCAAACAGCCTAAATACTGCCATGAAAATTAACTCTATTCAGCCAAGATTTAAAGAAAACTATGACGTAGGTTATATCGGATTCACTTACAATAAATCTAATTTAACTTCTATTGGGATTGCTTATTTTACCGATTGGGTTAGAGTGTCAGATATTAAGGTTTCCCACTGTTTTATTGTCACAGGAGAAGATGAATTGATAGAAGCATCCGCAAAAGAAGGAGTAAGAGAAGATACTATATCTAAGTATTTTAACGACCCGAATGTACAAGTATTTTTTAGAAAGCCTAAAATAAAAAGTCCTAAAGTAACAGGCGAGTTTTTATCCCTTGCTGCTAAAGCCTATAGGGGATACAAGTATAACTATTTTGCTATATTGATTCAGTCTCTTTATGGCAACAAAACACTGCCTGCGATTCTTGGTTTATTTGGGATATCTCGTGACTCGATAAGAATGGCTTTGATATCACTGTTTGAACCGCTATTAGAGCATTTTGATCACGGATTTATCTGTAGTGGATTAGTGGCACGAGTGCTAATTATCACCAATTGCTTTTACACCGAAGTTCCCTATAATCTGATATCACCCCAAGAGTTATTTGAGTCAGCCAAGCCTTTTTATCCTTGGAAAGGATCGGTAGTGGTAAAATCAAGGTGAGCAACTCGCATTGTCTCTCTTAATTGATGGAAATTACTAGCCCTCACAAAGGGTTATTTTTATGAAGATTGGCAAAATAAACCGATTGACTAAAGCAGGGGAAATGGTATCAGTTCGACTCCCCAATGGCAAAACTATATCAGCTAAGGCAGGAAATGATCTAAACTCAACGACGGTTTTAGTTAGCGAAACTCAATCAGGATGGTTTGCTTTTTCTTTTCAGGGAGAGACTAAAACCGTATCAACTCAAATTATTAACAGAAGACCACGACAAGCTATTCCTGAAATTTATCCTATTAAAGTTTTATTTAGCATTGAATCAGACAATAAATTTGAGTTTTATATAGGAGGAGATAGAAATATTCCTATTAAAATAGGGGAGTTGACAAAAATTAACGATTTAGATGAAACTGGAAATATCCTTGCTAGTAGAACCAAGATAATATCAGCCGCGATAAACAGCACTGGGAACAAACCCAACGATTGGATTGTAATGATTCAGTATTCAAGCCCCGATCTTGTCATTACCACTCCTGATGGGCAGACGTTTACCAATTCAGATATCTTGGAAGCATCTGTTATTTTACGCCCAAATTTAGCCCCAATAATTCACGTTGATACTAATGGCTGCGATCCTGTTGGGAATGGGTTTTTTGCTCCAAGAGATCCTTATATCTGGTATTTTTTCAACGATCAAGCCGATCTCAAGACAGGAGAAAATTATAGGGATTATTTATTAGAGTTAAGCCGAAGTGGTAGCACAGATGACCTAGCGGTAAATTCACCACTGTTAACACCATCCCGTCCATGGCTGAATACTGAAGC
>NZ_JAJTDH010000136.1:0-9007 GCF_021300285.1 Microcystis sp. 49638_E5
CTTATCAAGGGGGGCAGGGGGGATCAAACCCCCCTTATCAAGGGAGATCCCCCCGCCTATCGGCACCCCCCTTATCAAGGGGGGCAGGGGGGATCAAACCCCCCCAGATAATTGACCCCCTAAACCAATACACTTGTGCTATAGCTTGCCCAAAAAAATTCCAGAAAAGGGAATGAGGGAAAAAAGGGAAAAAAAAGGGGAAAAGGGTTACAGGGTTCTCCCAGCACCGCACACCACCCGAAAACCGTCGTAGTTGACGTAGTCGCGGCGGTAGTTGATGTTGCGGTAAGCAGAACGGCAGTAATTTGGATTGTTGTACCAAGAACCGCCCCGCAATACACAATATCGGTCATCTATCAAGAGTTCATTTATACTATTTAATAAATTTTCATAACGATTATCAATATTTTTTTCGTCCCAAACGCTCCCGTCTGTGGGCGGTGCGCCTTGATAATCACCGTGCCACGGATCTAAACACCACTCCCAAACATTCCCGTGCATATCGTACAGCCCAAAGGCGTTGGGGGGATAGGAGCGGACGGGGGTGGTTTTATTTGGGGATTGTTTCGCCTTTTCTTGTTGATAGACCTTTGAACTATTGTAATTCGCCAGTTCTGCCGTGATCGTCTCGCCAAAGTGGAAGGGGGTGGTTGTTCCCGCTCTACAAGCGTATTCCCACTCGGCCTCGCTTGGTAAACGGTAATTTTTTCCCGTGTGACGGGACAGACGAGCGCAGAATTCGATCGCATCGTACCAACTCAGGGACTCGACGGGGTTGTTATCACTTTCCTTAAAACGCGCGGGGTCTGGATCGAGGTCTTTTCCCTCCCTCGGTAGGTGGGCCACGAACCGCCATTGCGCCAGGGTAATCGGAGTCTGGCTCAGGTAGAAGGCACTGACCCTCACGAGGTGTTGGGGTTTTTCAGACTCGTAATCGTCCTTTTCTCCCGGTGAACCCATCAGGAAAGTTCCCCCCGGGATAGCAACCATGGTCAGGGGTTCGATTTCCTCCCCTAGGGGTTCCTCGTAGTAGTAGGCCTCCAGGGGTTCTCTTTTGGTAATTTCTCCCCGTTTATCGACGTATAGGGTCTCGAAGGTGAATTTTAGGAGTTTTTCCGGGGTCAAGATTTCCTGTTTTCGCTGCCTCACTCTCTCCTCGATGTTTTGGGCGATATCGGCGTACTCTCCCCCCCAAGTGCGGAGAACAGCCGCGTCCACCTCAGCGAAATAGAGAGAGCGATCGCTGACTGCATCCGCTAGAGAACCCTGTGGATTGGGGATTAGAGCCGAAAAATCGCGAAATTCGCCGTAATGGTCGCGAATATAATCGCCGATGCCCCGCCAAATATCGATCGTGCGCCGGTTGGCACTATCTGCCAACAGTAACTGACGAATGCCGGGGTAAAAATCGTACCAAGCATCCGGAACCGTCGCTCCCTCCGGACTAAAGGTAGATTTTTCGACCAGTCCGCTAAAAAAGACCTCCGCTAGATGCCAATGTTTACTATCGGGTAAAAATCGCCGCTGTGCCAATCGCATCACCGGAGGAATCAGGGGAACGGCCGCCAGCACTTTAGCCAGTTCTCGGGCCAAGGGACTAGCATCGATTAAAAAGCCTCTCAATAACTCTTCCGGGGGTTCCGCTTCCGGAGCGGCTGCCTCTTCTTCTCCGGTTTCACCCATATTCACCCCCGCAGTGGTTGCTCCCATTAAAACCCCCTGAATGGAGTTACCACCGCTCCCAGCGATAAATTTCGCCCAGGTTGCAAAGTGAGCAGGGGATAGATTGAAAATGGGGAACTGATAGAGAATCTGCTTCGTGCGGAGTTTTTCCCCCACTTGCAGTATTGCATTGGCAGAAGCGGGACCCGGTGCAATCAAAGGCCGGAGTATTGCCCCCTCTAAAGCGGTTCGTTGCCATAGCTCCTGCGGGAAAATGTGAGCAATGGTGACGGGGTGTTCTTTTCCCAGATCCGCTAGGGTGGCGAAGGCAGACCCCGATCGCCAAGCTTTCCCCAAAGTATCGGTTAGGACGATAAAAAGTCGGTTTCCAGAGGGTGCAACCAGACTGCGAGGGTTCCGTTCGATTTGCCCGGCACCGGAAAGCAAACGAGCTTCATTTTCACCGGTCTCGAACCACCAAACCCGCACGTCCCTAAAAAAGCCTTGCCAACGGAAGAGGGTGGTCATTCCCCCCGCTAGATCTCCCCAAAATTCCATCGGGGGAGAGCGATCGATCAACAGGTGAACCTCTAACCAACGTTCTAGGGGGGGACGGAAAGCGAGCATCGGTAATCCCCCCGCTTCGGCCGTCCGTTCCACTGTAACCTCGATATCCAACTCGTCGGCCCGTAATCCAGGCACGCGACGCGCTAGGGGGAGAATTGCCTTACTGATGGCGGTGGGTTCGGGTATCGGAAAGGGATCGGGGACACGAACGGGAGAAGAACGATCGCTCTCGACCGAATCGCGCTTCCGGGAGGTCTGCATCGGGCGATCGATGTTTTCGGGATAGGCAACGGGGAGCGTTGACTCGATCGCTCCGGGGGGAGGGGTTTTTTCACCGCTGCCGGATGACCGGTTATCCTCCTTATCATTAGATGAGGTTGCTTCCGACTGTCCGGGCTGCTCCATCGACCAAGGCGCGATAATTCGATCGAGGTAAGCAGCGCACCAGATCAGTTCTGCCATTTCCCTCTCGTCTTCCCACCAGATAGCTTTTTTCCCTTCCATCTCTCCCCCTACCCTTGCAAGGATTTAAAGATGGTGTCTAGCAGCGATTGGCGATCGGTGGCGGTGAGGTCGTTTCCCTGTAGTAACAGATAGACCGCGTTGAGCAGTTGATCGGTGGCTAGTTTGTCTTTGCGTTTAATTCGATCGAGAAATTTCCGGATCAGATTTCTGGCCGGTTCGTCCAATTGATTTAGGCGCTCCGGTGGGAAACGTTGCTCTAGTATGCGATAGAAATCATCCTCGTTGTCGGGTTGTTCGAGTCTTAAACGCAAACATCGACGCAGGAAAGCAGGGGGAAACTCCCGGGCCTCGTTACTGGTCATGAATACTAGGGGGAACTCCTGACAAGACACACAACCTCGATCGATCGGGATTTTTTCCTCGCTGTCATCCTGTTGACCGCGATAGGGAAGAACGGATTGGTCGCCGGTTTTTAATCGTGTCAATTCCGGGATCTCAAAAAATCCCTCCTCGAAAATATGGAGGAGATCGTTAGGCATATCGATATCGCTTTTATCGATCTCATCAATTAGCAGCACCGCCGGTCGTCCTGGACGGGATCGATAAAAAGCCATCCCCATGGGGCCTAATCTTAGATAGCTGCCGATATCTGGTTCCTCGTACTCTCCCCCCTCTCCCACTTTCTGTCTTTGTAGGGAAGCTTCCTGTAACCGTCCGATCGCATCGTAGGCATAAAGACCCTCTTTAAGGGTGGTGCGGGAAACGATCGACCAACGGTAGGGGCCGGGTAGTCCCAATTCCCGCGCCACTGCGTAGGCCAGGGAAGTCTTGCCGGCGCCGGGGTTGCCCTCGATCAGTAGGGGACGACGCAAACAGAGGGCAGCATTCACCAATTCCACCGCTTTCTTATCCGCGACGAATCCTAAAGCCCTAGGGTCGATTTTTCCCTGTTCGGGCGGTATTTCCTGCGATTTTGCCGCTTTTGTCCATGCTTCCGGGGATAGGCTAAAACTGCGCCAAGGGGGTGGCGGTGGGATGCGATCGAGGTGTTTTCTTTGTTCTTCGGGTGTGGGTAAACTATCGGCACTCAGGGTCAAACCCCGATAGATGCGAAGGTCTTCTGGTTTGGTAACTGGTTTATTGGCCATTGGATTCCACCACTCTCGTGTTTAGAGGTCTTGGTCTCGGGGAGGGTTTGGGGTATAGATCGTCCCAGAAAAGGGCGATTTTTCGCTTGTTTCTGCGTAATTCTTTGATCTTATCGGGCCAGTTTTTCCATTCCGAGGGTTTTAGATCGTTATCTGTCATCGGTTGATTGGCGTTTCGACTCCAGACGGCGATCGGCAGGGATTCCACGATCTCTTCCAGATCGGCGATCGATGGTTCGGTTCCGATGTAGTAATCTTTCTGGTCAAGATCGCTATTATTTTCCCATAAAGCTCTCTTGATCTCCTCGATCTCGTCGCGTATCTCTCGGAAATCTTCATCAAAATAGCGATCGAAGGAGTTAATAAAAACAGGATACTCGTATCCGATAGATGGCCACTCACCGCATCTAAACTTAATATCTTCTAGGGAGTGTTTCAGCAAAGCAAATGGAAGGAAAAATTCAATCTCTAGTCTCACTCGATCGGGTAAATAGTAAAAAATTTCAGGAATTACCTGATAGAAACTATCTTGCATTTTTTCTATCATAAAATCTTGTTCTTTTTTATAGATATTCCATAACTTAATTTTATTGTTTATTCCCACAAAAAACATTGTATTTACATGAAAATATTCTGTTTGTAAGCCAGTATTATTATGTTTATCAATTGCGGGTGAGATTACAATTTGTATTCTTCCTTCTAGTTCGATATTTTTATTAAATTTATCCCACAATTCTATCGCATATTTTTTGATTGTGTCTAACTGCACACCATCCCTATATCGAACAGCTTCACCTTTCCAAGTATCAATATTTTCAGCAATATCTAGGGTTTCATTCTTAAATAACTTCAATCTGCACCATTCAGAAAATAAAATCAAAGGACATATTTCTTTATTAACTGGCTTACTAGACAAATCTTTTAGTTTTTCTATAAGCTCTTGTATGTTTGAAATAGATGACGATTTGGGATCTTCATAGACTAACAGAAAAGAGTTGATTAAAAATAAACTATTATCGGAATTAATATTTAAAATATTGAAAAGTTTTTCGATTAAATTAAATCGTTGATTTTCCCATTTTTGGTCAGCTTTAGGATAAGTAGGAAAAAAGATAGCATGGGTTTCAATTCCTAGCGCAGAATAATTAACACGCTGATTACTGTCAACATTTTGGTTCATTTTATGAACCAACCAACCTAGATCGACATATCCAGAGTGGGAATAAAAATCGATCGCTTCTATATCATCGAGAGCTTGTTGCAGCGATCGGGATAAAACGCCTTCGATCGCTGTATCTTTTGCCCTACAAGCTGCCATAACATGAATAGCTATATTAGCTCCTCGAACCGCTTCATATTGTTTGATCGCATCGCTAACGAATTTTATAATATCTCCCGCACCACTTTGGGAGTAACAAGTATCAATAATATAGAGAACTTGAGAGATGGTTACTTGGTTATTTTTAATAGGACGAACTAAGTCTTGAGTCGGTAAAGCCGTTGAAGGTATATCGTCACTATTTGTGTCTTCCAGTATGAGATAATGTCCATCCCCTTGACAATATTCGCCATGACCAGAATAGTAAAAAATAAGAATATTTTTCGTTCCATGCCGCTCTCTATCCCGAAGCCAATTAGGGAATAATTTTTTAAGATCGTTAGTTGTGGGATTCAAGTGTAAACTTGGCAGAACTCTTTCATATCCAAAACCACTGGTAAACAGACTGTTCACCAATTCTAAATCCGTCTCGACGCTGGGTAATTGCTCGAATGCGTTGTAATCCTTTGTCCCACAAGCGATTAGATAATACTTGATTTCTTCATCCATATCATTACCCATCAATCGATTAACCCCGATCGAATCGCTTCCCCAGTTTCAACCGCCGTCAGATACCTTTTGGCATCGTGAGCCTCGCAGCCATTATAAACTAACTTATCCTCGACAGTTCCCTCAAATAAAGGGTTGAGTTGCTTTGTCAACGCCACCACATCGCCATTGTCTGCGATATTCACCCATCTTTCCACATTTCCGGGCCAGCGCCCCAGGTTATTGCGGGGGGATGGTTGCAGTCGATCGAAAATTAATTGTCTTATCCCCAAAGGAGAACCGAGAGTGACAAAGACTTTAATCGGCCATTCTGGATGCTGACATAAAGTTTCGTAACAGACGATCGAACCGAGAGAATGAGCTACAAGTACCCGCGTATCTTCTTCATCGATACATTTTATTACTCGCTCTTGAATCTGCTGTTTTAGCTCTCGATTGTGTAAATAGCTCCCCACTTGCTTAAGATAAGAAATAACCAATTTCTCGGCAATGCTACCGAAAAACCGAGATTCACTTAACCCCGACAAAGCTCTCTGGATAATTTTCGGGGTAGATTTTTCTCTCAAAAGGCTATCTGCATTGGGATGATTATTTTCTAATCGTTCCGTTTCTTGCCACCACGACTGGAGTAATTCTTTTTCCCAATCGGAATCGACATCATTAACATCGTAGTTCGGGATGCCGATCGCTTTCGATTTTCCCCGAAAAATATCTCCGTAAAACGCACAACGAAAATCAGTATCGGACTGTAACTCGGTTCCTGCGAGTTTCAATCCATCCTTGAGACTTGGCAACCACTCAGCAGAAATCGTGTGGCTACCCCTAAATTCTTGCGCGATACCGTGAACACCGACAATTTTAGCCATGATCGTGCGGTTACAGGGCTTCCCTATCCCTGTTAATTTTCAATTTTAAACGGTTTTTCCCACTTTAGAACAAGAATAAAATAAGTAGCTGGTTATATAGCGTTTCTGATTTATAAGAGGTACATTCCCAATCCTGAACAGCTTAATCAGCAAAGGTTTAAGTGTGCCGCACAGATGCGAGAACCGCTATAATTAAATTAAAAATGGATTTTAGGTTCGATCCCCCCTTAGTCCTAGAGTTGATTCATAGTAGGGTTGATTCATGAATCAACCCTACCCTTAGTCCCCCCTTGATCAGGGTTGGGGTCAAGCAAATTGTCAATTTAACTGAAGAGCGCAGTTTTATTTTAAATTTTCTGCCTTCATCTTGTCAAAAATATTATCTGTCATCTTAGTCTAAATAAAAAAGCAACAAAGTTGATAACAATTGAGTAATATGCTTATAGGAGAGTCACTACTCCTCCAATTGTTGTGACTTAGTTTAACTCTTTGAGCCGAAAAAACATTTGGTATTTTATGATTTCTCCTCAACATCTGATTGGTTGAGTATTTTTTTTTGATTATTCTGATTTTTTTTCTTTGAAAAGACCTGTAGTTTTTTATACTTCAAAGTGAAGTGCGGAATATGGGATCAAAATCTGCCTGTGATCAACGCCTTACGGCATCAAAGGTTAGTACACCTCCCTAACTTAGACACTAACTCTCACCCTAACTGTGATCAACGCCTTACGGCATCAAAGGTTAGTACACACTTTAATCCTACGCTATTATTATGAGTCACCACCGTGATCAACGCCTTACGGCATCAAAGGTTAGTACACATAAGCTTAATGACATGAAGGACAAGCTTGATTAGTGATCAACGCCTTACGGCATCAAAGGTTAGTACACAAGTGGAAACTTTTGGAGCTAATACGACGGAATTAGTGATCAACGCCTTACGGCATCAAAGGTTAGTACACAAACAAAGGTCAACAGGACCACCCGTGAACGATACAGTGATCAACGCCTTACGGCATCAAAGGTTAGTACACTGAATTAAAGCAGCCTTTCGGAAAAGCTTCTAGGGATGTGATCAACGCCTTACGGCATCAAAGGTTAGTACACCTGCTTGAAAGAAGTGTAACGCTTACGCCATCCCTTGGTGATCAACGCCTTACGGCATCAAAGGTTAGTACACTTTGAAGGGATATTTGAGGCTATTGCTAGAGCAGTGTGATCAACGCCTTACGGCATCAAAGGTTAGTACACAACTTGTCATAAATTTTACCAAGTAGTGCTATTCGTGATCAACGCCTTACGGCATCAAAGGTTAGTACACGTGAGAAGTGCAATAGGGCAAACTCACTCAATTTGTGATCAACGCCTTACGGCATCAAAGGTTAGTACACTACCCCGACACATATCCAAGTGTCCATATTAGAACGTGATCAACGCCTTACGGCATCAAAGGTTAGTACACAAGAATTTGGGAATGCTTACCCCCAATGTTCTGCGTGATCAACGCCTTACGGCATCAAAGGTTAGTACACGCCTGTTCAAAGCTTTCGGATAAAAAATAACTTTGTGATCAACGCCTTACGGCATCAAAGGTTAGTACACATAAGCCCATGCTTCGGGGGTTCTCGACAAACGATGTGATCAACGCCTTACGGCATCAAAGGTTAGTACACGGCTGCACCATCATGATCGGCGCTGGATCTTGGTGGTGATCAACGCCTTACGGCATCAAAGGTTAGTACACGGCGAGGCTGAAAAAGCCTTTGGTGTATAGCTTCACAGTCCATTTTACAAGCACCTCTAGAAAAACGCCAAGAAATCTTCTGATCAGAGCTTTTGAGTGACAGCACCGAAGCTGAAAACCGTTATCCAGTGCGACTTTCAAAAAATGCAAGCAGGAATTGTTCCTTGTCAAACTCTGAAACCGAGACAGCATTAGCAATACAAATAAATTTTAGCCCGTGGATTTTTTCCCAGCCAGAGATGCTTGTTTTTTTTAGATTACCCGAAACCCTTTTTCGTCCAAAAGCCATGTGTCAGGTCGGTTGTACTTAGGCAGATCGCGGACACACTGCTCCGACAGACGAATTAAAATTAAGTCGTCTTTTAGGGTGAGGACTTTTTCCAATTCCCAGCGCAATTTTTCTCGCATTCGCGCACTTAACCAACAGCGAAAAATCGAGTATTGAATGCGATCGCCGTAACCGCCTAAAATTCTGTAAGCTTTACGCCAGCGTTGCGGACAACGAATATCGTAACAAATTAGATACCAGTGCTTTAATTCTGCCAGCATCATCTAGAGGAACGTGGATAAGGACATTATCGGCATGATAACGAATTCTACCCTCGGTAATGCGGGTATTGTAAAGTTTTGTAAAAAGTATATGCAAATGACTGCAAACAACTGCTAATATGGTTAGTGCAAGTTTACATTGCAGTTCACATGAAACTATCAGATTATGCTAAGAAAA
>NZ_JAJTDH010000137.1:0-12167 GCF_021300285.1 Microcystis sp. 49638_E5
GGCAGAGTTAGGCGATTGGTCTGCTTGCGCCGTGGCAAAAATCCTAGAGGTGGATCACGTCGTAATTCTTCGGGCAATTTACAAAAAGGATCTTAAAGCCCGTCGCTATACCCACCATTACTCAATATCTCCCTCCGCGTTGCTTAGATTTTTGGATAAGATTAAATCTATATCGGGCTATAGTCAACTTAAAAATATCCCCCAAGACACGATTGATTGGATTATCGAATGTCGTGATGCTGCGTACTGGGGGGATCGTGAAACACATTAACGATTGCCCAGGGCTTGACCACGATCGCTGTCGAGTCTGTGGCTACGTCCCCACCGAACATTATCTAAATTATCTAAAAGACCAAATAGATAAAGCCCAAAAACGAACCAATAGGGGAGAGGGCAAAGAAATTAAAGACCTTCAATCCCAACTAAAATTAGCAACCGCAAAACACGAAAACCATCAATGGACAATTTCAGGCTAAAAACCAGACGGAAAATCAAAGAACAGGAAAGGCAGGATCGGGTTGATTTCTGGCTAGGGTTGATTCAAGCTCTCCTGATATTGGCTCTTCTTACCTTTTATATATCCTTTCTCCTGTGGAAGCTCTCACAATGAAGCGAGTCCCGATAGATGAAAAGATTTTAAGCTTTTTGGCTACTCAATACGAGCCAGTGACGATTAGCCAGATAGACGATGAGATAGACTGCTACCCCAATATAATCGCGTCTTATCTCAAGGATTTAACGGAAAAAGGTTTAGTCGTGACCTATGACACTAAACCTAAAACTTTTTCTCTGGCTGAACTTTTAACCGATTATCAGAAAAATCTAAATAGGGGCTGATATTTTAGATACACTATCCACCCGCACCATGAACCTCAAATCTTACCCCCTTACCTGTTTTAGCCTTCTGATGCTTTCCTGTTCTGTTTTTGCTTTTGTAGGGGCTCCAGTGTCTTCCCTTTTGTCCGTGGTTATTTATCTGGTTGCTGCTCCCCACGCTGAAGGGTAGCCACAAAAAAAGAGCCTTATGGCTCTAATGGTGGGGAATAATTACCCTTATTCCTCTTCTATGACATCTCCAAAATCGTCCCAGTCGGAATCGTCATTGCTATTCAACTGTTGTCGTCTTTGTTCCTGACGGATTGCCGACTCTTCCTTTTCTTTTTTGCGGGTTGCTAAAAGTTCTTCTACCGTCACCCCTTGAAAAAATGCGGCTGCGGATAGGGCTTCAGGGTTGCTTTCGTCTTGCTGTTCTGACCATGCCCAGTAAGAATGACCCGCTAGGACGGCTTGCATATCAGTATAGGCGGTGCGCCCAGGCTGATCCCGATGGTCAGGGATAGTCACCTCATAAACGTCTCCGATGTTGTCATAATCGCAATTTATAACCTTGAGTTCCGTCCCGCTAGTTGTGACGTACTCCCATCTTTTGGTATATTTGTCGGGAGCTTGGAGGCTTATGGTCAGACTAGATTTACAATATTGCCAGCCTTCGGAAAAAGTACGACTTTCCTCGTAAGCGAGGATAGAATGAAATAGATTATTGTACCAATCTAAATGAGTGTTCCAAGTGTATTCTAAAAACGCGATGAATTGCTGCTGAGTTAATTCGTAAGTAGCCATGATGTTTGTCCTCTATGTTTATGTTTGATTGGTGGTTTAATTGCCCCTTGCGGGGCTTTGCTGGGTTAGACTCTGCTTAGAAAGAAAGCCAGTCTTTTTTCTGTCTCATTCTTCATCTCTTCTTCTTCTTTTCTTTGTGCTTTGGTTCGTCCTGTGAATTTCGTCCATTTTTTAACTTTGTCGGTTTTTTTAGGTTGCATTGCTTTGTCCTCTGTCTGTGTTTTTTCTATATCCTTAATATCTCATAGTTTATTTAATTTGTCATACGTGAATATACTGAACTTTTTTAGATTGGCTAGAATTAGGATAAATCCCTTTAAGTCCATGCCTAAAGCCGATCTCCGATTAAAAGTAACCACAAACCCAGGGCTAATTAAATCCGATATCCTCAAAAGAGAGCTTTATGACATTTTTATTGACCTACTCCTAGACTTGGCAAGCGAATTAGAGAGCGGTTCCTACGTGGGTGCCTCTAAAGCCAAGGGTAAGCCGTCATTAGCCGAAGGGTGGGATATTATCGCCCCTAGGAAGTCTACTATCGGATTTGAGATAGGAGCGTCGATAGTAAATCGCACTCCTGCGGCACTCTATCGGGTGGTTGGTCGGGGTGAGGGTAAGTTCCCACCACTAGAACCACTAAGGGAATGGGTAGAGGTGAAGTTAGGAGAGTCTGACCCTAAAAGGATTCGTACGATCGCTTTCTTGATTGGGAGGAAAATAGCCAATCAGGGAACTAATAGATTTAGCCAGAAACGGAACTATATAGGGCTAAATGCAGACGGGACTCTAACTCAAGACTCTATCGTGCTTGAATATCAGAGATTGATAGAGGATGCCCTAAAAAGGATATAGGCATTAAAAAAAGATATGGGCAATAAAAAAGAGCCTTTCGGCTCCAAAGATTGAAACAGGGATAAGTCAAGAGACTATCAAATCTCTGTTCTGCCACAGCCACGCAGAAACATCTCCCGATAACTCAATCCCTGCGGAGTGAATGGCTATGATTAGGGTTGCCATTGTGGATGCTGGCATGTCTCTTAACCCTAGGGACATTTGCCCGTCGATCCGCGCTGTCTGGTCAGCATGGGCAATTCCGTACGCAATCTCGGAGTATTGGTTTTGGAGCCGATAGACAGCATCCAGAACCCATTTAGAGGTCTGAGACTTTGTAGCCTTGGATTTTAGCCCAATGGCTTTTTTTAGGAAAGAAAGATTAGAGCGAGAATTAGAAGCAGCCATTAGATTGTCCTCAAAAGTTTGTATTCTTAATATCTCACTATCTCATTTATTTGTCATCAGTAAATATACTTAAATCCTAAGCTTTAATGAACGAATAGGATATCCGTATTTATACAGATGACAGTTTATTGGATAGGTGGGATGATTAACAGTAGTATTATAAAGAGGTACAAAAACGATAAACGCATAAAACTAATGGCACAGCTACTATCCTACTACGGAGGCAAGCAAAGAATGGCGTGTAAAATCATTCCTTTGATTGAAAGCATCCCTCACACGGTTTACGTTGAGCCATTTTGTGGGGGTGCAAGCATTCTTTTTGCAAAGTCCAAAAGGCTAATAAACGCTAATAGCAGTTACCGTGAAGTAATTAACGATACTTCTGATTTTTTGATCAACTTTTACCGTGTTGCCAAAACACGGACACAAGAGTTAGTCGAATTGATTGATGCTACCTTGTATTCAGAATCTGACTACAAAAGAGCCAAGTTAATCAATAAAAACCCATCTGATTATTCAAGCCTCGACTTAGCTTGGGCTTGTTATCTTTTGTGTAATCATTCTTTTGCTAGTCAAATAGGGCGGGGTTGGGCTTTTAGTAAATATGGAGAAAATACCGCGGTCACTTTTGAGAATAAGAAACGTGATTTATTTAGTCTTTGCCAAAGATTAAACGGAGTTTATATTAGCTCTCAAGATGCTGTAGACTGTATTGATAGATGGGATTGTCCCGATGCTTTATTCTATTGTGACCCACCCTATATCGGTACGGACATGGGACATTATAAAGGATATTCTTTAGAGGATTACAGCCGATTATGTGATAAACTTTCAAATATTTCTGGCAAGTATATTTTGTCTAATTATCCGCAGGATATAGTCCCATCAAACTACACTCAGAGGCTAGAGTTTGATACCGTACAAAGTGCGAGTAAGAGCGAAAAAGGCTCTGCTAACAAAGACAACAAACGGACGGAGGTATTGTGGATCAAGAGAGAGTCTGCTACCGATATAAGTCACTTGCCAATATTCAACCATTAAACAAACAGGAGGAAACAAAAATGAACCATGAAAACGAATTTAATCACGTAGCGTCTATTTATCAAGCACTAACACGGCAAATAGAACGAGTCGCGGTAATTGATGATCGCGTAAAAAAGCTCGAAGCTCAAAACCTAGACAAAGACCAATTAATTGAACTCCTGTCCGATGAGAATAAAAGGCTAAAAGAGGAGATGTTTGATCATCTTGCAGCGATTGAGGAATTAAGGGAATTGAATAACGAATTAGATAATCAAGTCGAAAGGCTATCTAACAAGCTTAATCTGAGGAAATTAAAATGAGCCATGAAAACGAATTTAATCACGTAGCGCATATTTATGCCGCGCTAAAATATCAACTGGAACGAGTGACAGCAATTGATGAGCGAGTAGAAAAGCTCGAAACCCAAAACCTAGACAAAGACCGATTGATTGAACTACTGTCTGATGAGAATAAAAGGCTAAAAAGTAAGGTCGAGGAGCTAGAAGCGGAGGTCGAATGTCCTCGCTGTGGTACGGTATTTGATATGTGGACAAGGGGGCATAATGATTAAAACTATCTACATCCTGACAGCAGGAGAGTGCGAGGATAAAACTACTATCGGAGTATTTGACTCTATAGAACTAGCCTCCTTTGCTAAAGAGCAGTGGGACAGGGAAGCATATTGGGATAAGGAAAAAGCCGAGATTGAGGAACACTCTTTAAACTACGACTGGAATCTAGAGAAGTTTCTAGATGAGCTAGATAAGCCAATAAATGTAATCGATCCATCCACTCTGTCCATCAGGTGGCATGGTGTCGAATAATTCAAACAAACAATGAGGACAACATGGAAAATATGACAAGGGTAGTTAAATTCAGGCTAACCCTGACTGAGAATCAGCAGTCATTAATTGACGAAAAAATGCGGCTATTGAAGTATCTGTGGAATTTAGCCGTAGGATTACAAGAGGAAGTTAATCAAAGGCGACTAAGGGATAAGTTCGAGTTTAAAGAATTTTCCCCTGAGTTCTGGGAAACTTCTTATCTTAGTCTTTATTCAAGCTTCCCTCATATCGAAAAATTACCCAAGGACAAGATAAAGCTATTGGCAGGGAATCCTTGCTGCAAAATAGCCTATCTAAAGAACAAAAAGGAATACGTTTTGCTTAAGCTAGAGGAAAGGAAAAAACGCCCATATCTAGGCAATCCTGACGCTAAAAAGCACACAACTAAACCCCCTGATAAGGAGGATCTTAAAAAATATTTTTATCCTGATTTAGCTGATAAAATATTTGAGATTGGATCGGAGTTCAGGGGGTGCTTTTATCGCTATGTTATTTCAAAAGCGTTTGAGACTGCAAAAAAAGGCATCAGAGGATTCCCTAAGTACAAAGGAAAGTTAGACTCAGTACAAAGCTTAATAGTTGGGCATCCTACCCTGATTAAAGTTCGAGATGGGGGAATATTCCTTAATAAGCAGATAGGGCTGTTAGTCATTGACGATATTAATCGACTACCAAAAGAATCCGACGTAAGGATGGCATCTATAGTTAGAAAGGCATCTGGCTATTATTTGCACCTTACAATTAATCTCCCTGTTCCTATGCACTTTCCTTCTGACAGACAGATAGGAATTGATGTAGGCTGTGTCAACCTTTACACCGATAGTGAAGGAAGGCATATTGAGACTAAGGCTTACTATCGGAATAAAGAAAGAAAGATTGCTCACTTACAAAGAAAAATGGCAAGGCAAGAAAAAGGTTCGGCTAATTATCTTAAGAGCAAAGAAAAATTAGCATTGCTTCACGAACAAATTAAAGACCGTCGGGCAGGGTATCTACATCAAGTTAGCCACAAATTGACTCAGAAGTATTCCCATATTGCCATGGAGGATTTGAAGCTTAAAAACATGACTAAAAGAGCAGGAGTAAAGGAAAATGAGGATGGCACTTATGCCCATAACGGAGCTTCTGCTAAATCAGGACTAAACAAATCTATTTTAGATCAGGGGATTGGGGAACTCAAAAGACAATTAATCTATAAGTCTCAAGAGAAAGGAGGGCGAGTAGTTTTAGTTAATCCTAAATTTACTTCCCAGACTTGCTTTAATTGTGGGCACAAGCACAAGGATAACAGAAAGTCTCAATCCGAGTTTATCTGTGTGTCCTGTGGCTATTCTGCAAATGCTGACGAAAACGCAGCAAAAAATATCTTGACACTTTCTCTTATTAGTAGTACGATAGGTGTATTAAGGAGTTCGCTTCTTAGCTACCCTTCCTTGTTAGGGAAAGCAGTCAGTTTACTGGCTTACGTCTGTGGAAGTCCCAAGGGTACTTGTGAAGCAGAAAGGGAACGGAGCGATCCACCCATTAACCCTCCCGTAAAAGGGGGCAACTGCCTAGACAACTTTAGTACCTTGACAATTAAAGATCCTCGACATCAATCAGAGAAGGTATCTCAGCCTATTGATTCGGTTCAATTAACCATCTGGTAATTGGATCGGTGCTTACTCTCGCAACCTTGCCCTTAATTCCTTTCGTGGCTTGGCTTTGAGAGAAGCCCCCGACAAACGACTAGAGTTGTCTAGGCAGTTGAAGGTATAAGCATACCATAGACTTTCCAAGATATGGTGTGCTACTCCGACAAACGACTAGAGTTGTCTAGGCAGTTGAAGGTTAGTATATCGAGCGATGTACTCAGGACGGCATTTAACCCGACAAACGACTAGATTTGTCTAGGCAGTTGAAGGTTAATGCCCGACAAATAACTAGAGTTGTCTAGGCAGTTGAAGGGTGTGCAGTAGACCTTATACTCTTCTCTTATCAATTCCAACAATCGACTAGAGTTGTCTAGGCAGTTGAAGGCTAGATTTAGACGCTCTAGTAGGTACAAAGGTCAAATTCCGACAATCGACTAAAGTTGTCTAGGCAGTTGAAGGGGCAAAGCCAATCAAAAAAGAGGATATCAGAGATTGGCTTCGTTCTCTGCTTGACTAAAAAGATGGTACACTGGGGATAAATACCTAGTAGTACCATGACGACTATAAACATTAAAGGCAAAGAATACGAGTTAAACACACCTATCCCCGCCATATCGCTTTTACAAGTAGTAAAGTACCTGAAAGCGATTAGTTTTGACGGAAGAGAGATTTTAACTCAGGATTTAGACAAAGCAGCATCCTACCACTTTGGGCTAATGCTCAAGAATCCTCCGTTAGAATATTTTACCGAACAGGGAGTCAGAGGATTGTCCATTACTGAAATTATCACGGCTTTCAACGAACTAAGTCGAGCCCAAAATGATGCTACGGACGCTAAATCAGCCACTATCACAGTAGATCCCAAGGATGCCGAAATAGAAAGATTAAAGCTAAAACTATTGGAAAAGGAGCAATCTAATGGCTAATGGGATCGATATTTCTGCAAATCTAGTTCTAGATGTTTTGGATGCTGAGAAAGCACTTCAGGGCATCTCAGTAGATCCAATTGAACTACCCCTTGCCCCTATTAATACGGGGGCAATTGAAAAACAACTCAAGGGATTATCTGGGGAAATAAAACTAGATGCTATATTTGATGACTCCATCTTTAAAAAGACGGCGGAGTCATTGGGAGCAGAGATTCAATCCACATTAGACAGCCTAACCCTTGATAGCGATAAGGGTATCTTCGGCTCTATAGCGTCTGGGATAGGAAGCGTTCTAACTCTACCTCTACGGCTTGCGGGCGCGGGTTTAACTACCGTGTTACAGGGGGCAATCGGGGGGATCGGATTCCAACTTTCTCAAGAAATATCAACGGGATTATCCCAAGGGCTACAAGGGGAATTATTGGGTATTGGTTCGTTTGATGTCATCGGCAAATCCATCGGCAAAAACATCGCTAAAGCCGCGAGAGATATAACTGGGGAACTTTTACAGGATTTTAACTCTAGTCCGTTACAGCCAGCAGTTCAAGGTTTGACCGATAGACTCCAATCGGCACTAAAACAATTAGAAGGTGAAATACTCCTAGCGTCTAAAAGTGCGTCTTTTGTGGAAAGACAGGCTAGATCCAAACAAAAGCAGCAAGCCACGGAACAATTAGCTGTAGAAGGACAACAGGAATTATCAGTAGTTCCTCAAGTCCAAAAGCAACTTAGGCAGATTCGGGCTAGGATTGCCACGGTAGAATCTGGCGATCTTCAAAAAAGAATCGACAAACTAAATGAACTTCAGCAACAATTAAAAGATTCGGAAACTAGGATCGCCGCAGTTCAAGATATAGGTTTAAACCCTGAAAAGATAAAAGCCGCGATAGCAGAATTAGAACAAGAGCAGGAAGAATTAAATACAGCATTAGAACAAGCATTAAAGTCTCAAGATGTAGGGCTTATCCGAGAGATAGGAAAGCAGTCCGATTCAATTCAATCCATAAAATCCCTCTTGGTAGGGATTCAGTCTGGGGAAATAAGAAATCCTCAGTTTCAAGAATTAATAGCCCAAAGAAACAGATTAAAGTCTAATGTTGAGTCTTTAACTAAAAACATCGAGACTAGCCAGAATGAACTCGTGGTATTGAGGAATCAATATAACGAAGCTTTTAATAGAATTACCAACCCTCTATTTATTCGTCAATTACAAGCCCTAGGAGTGCAAACGGGCAAGCAATTACAGGAGTTAGTCGCTAAAGTTCAATCTTTAGCTAAAGAAGAAGCGTCGGGCGTATCGGCACAATCATCAATTAATCCTGCTATATCGGCTCTATCTGGTCAAATCGAGTCATTACAGGAGAAAAGGAATCAATCGGTAAGAATCCTATCTGAACTGCTTCAGAGCGATGATATAGCCAGAACAGTAGAGCGAATTGTTGAGCAGGTAGGTCAAGAGCAGACAGTTCTCAATGACGCTCTATCTGCATCAAAATCTAATGCTAATGTTCCCACCGCGCTATCTAATTCTATTAAGAGATCGTCCCGTCTTGGTAATCAAGTCAAGAGATTAGAAGATGCCATAATTGCGAGAAGAGAAGAATTTAAAAAGATAACTGCTTTTGTTGGGGTAGATCCAGAAGCCGAGATAATATCTAAGCAATTAGAGCGTGAAATCATTGACTTAACAAAACAGCGTAATTCCGTATCTACTGAGCTATCAAGGCTGTTAAATAGCCAGTTTGAGTTAAGCTCTGAATTATCAGGAAGTGAGGCGGGTGCGTCGCAATTATCCCTAAATCTGCTTAAACAATATACTCAAATAAGCCAATCGACTCAAAGGGAAATACAAGAGCTAAGAACTCAATCTAGAGCCATCTTTGAAAGAATAGATGCGGCGATTTCATCTGGGGATAAAGTAGAGACTGACCGACTTAAAAATATAGCTAAGGGATTAGTAGATAGAATAACTAATCTCAAGCAGATTGATAGTGCGATAACCGACAGGATAGCCACTATATCGCAATCTCCATCAATAACTCAAGCCCAGTCAAATACTGCTATCTACCAAGAAGCTAGGCAGTCAATAAATCAATTAGAACAAGAGTTAATATCCTCTATTGGAGTTGAAAATATTGATGATGCTGTAGTCACTCAAATTAAACAGTTGTTATCCACTGTTCAAGCATCAATACTAGAGCAAAGAAATCTAGAAAACTTAACCAACAAACTTAAATCTGTTGACACGACTCCCGCCATTGACCGCGCTGGTTTTAATACATTAACCGCTCAGATTAACGAGAAATTGACTTTCCTAGTTGCCTCTTTACAAAAAAGCTCTAAAGAGATTGGAACTACAGTATCTCAGGTCAGGGAATCTCAGTTAAAAAACTTTTTAAGAGTTGTCAACTCGTTTGAATCGGATGCTCAGTTACAAACAGAAAGGTTAGATGTTCTCATTCGAGAATCTCAAAAGATAGCTAAAACCTATCAAGATTTATCTAAGGATCAAGACTTGTTCTCTGGGGATAGAGAAAATGCCGAATCTATCGCTAAAGCAATAACTGCCAGAATAGAGCAATATAGGCAAGCACTAGAAACCATCAAATTAGGGGCTGGTGACAGACAGACTCAATCCCAGTCTATAAGAACCGCGGCACTTAGCTACAAGGCAGTTTTAGACCAATTAAATAACGTCGTTAATAAAACTCAATCTGATACTGCCAACAATCTACAGGTATCTGCTAATGCAATTAAACAGCAAGTTTCTGATGTGGTTCAAAAAGCATTTAGCCGATCAGGAAGGAATACGGATCAGGTCATCGAAATATCGCCCGAACTGACTAATGCTCTAAATGATTTAATTCAGAAAGTTAGTGGAGCATCTGGGGTAATTCTAGACAAAATTCCTGAAATAGTAGGAATAGCAGGGAAGAATACCAGCTTTGCTGTAGAGGATGACCTAATAATCCTATCAGAAAGATTGGTCAAGGAAGCCGAAAAAGACTTTAGCGAATTTGGCAAGTTATCCACTGAATTTATTTTTACTTTATTCCATGAAGCTAGGCATATAGTTCAAACCACAATCACTAAAACAGCTAACGGACTAGATGAGGTCAATCATAGATTAAAAAACTTTACTATCAAGGCAGATGATGCCGAAATAGCGAGACAGGCAAGCTTTTCTGAGTCTTCGGTTAATAGCGTTTTGAATCAGCTAGAAGCACAATTCAAACAAGAATTAGCTTCACTTCAATCGAGCGGCGCATCTCAAGACAAAATAGCCGAATATACCAGAAACAAAGCAGAGCAAATAAGAAAAGCATTAGAACAGGCTAGGCTTGTAGAACAAGATGCTAATGTTTTTGCCGAAAGATTGCTGTCTAGAAGTTTTGGCATTGAGGGGGGTGATGTTCTTTTAAACCTAGATAAATTAATCACCCCATCTGAAATCAAGGTAATTGATATTAATGACGACGTTAAACAGTTGCTGACCAGACTGCAACAAGAACTAGCTACACTAACAAGAGCGCAATTAAAAGAAGTAGCACAAAAGTTATCAATAGCGGTAAAATCAGCCGACAAAAAAAATGCTCTTATTGACAAAATTTCTAGCAACATCCCTGCCGAGTTAGTCCGTGCTACGGCTCCATTATCGGCGCAAGTACAGGAACAAGTAAGAGAATTAGGGGTATTTCTATCACGTGCTACAACTCAACAGATTCAAGAGATTAACGCTAGGACAAGAGAGTTAGTCGCTAGTGGATTAAGCGATGGGAGTACCCCTAGATTAGGGGAATTAGCCTCAGAATTAAATGCTAGTAAAAACGCCGTTTTAATTGCATTATCTAGCGAGATTGAAGACTCGACAAGAGATTACCTAAAAGGGCTTCTGTTAAGCATTCAAAAGCAACAAAAAGCAGTCGAAAACAAAATTACTGTACTGCGATTTGAAGAAATAAATCAAGCAATAGCATCTACTGTTAATAAAACAGTAACTCAAACAGTATCATCTATTGAGCAGATAGATCCAGAGTTAGGAAATATCGGAGAAATACTTAAAAAAGGTGTTAATTCAATATCTGAGTCAGTCAATGATATAATCAGAAAAATATTAAGAAATGCTAATCAACAGGTAGAATCAACTACTACTATAAACTCTTTAGAAGCTGACATTGAGCTAGAATCAGCCAGAAAAGAGATTCGATCCAAGAGAAGGAACAATATCCCTAATTCCGTTCGCAACGTGAATGCGGCTGTCAGCAAAGTAGAGGAAGATGTTGCACTGAGAATGGCGAAAATAGAATTAGAATTAAACAATGCTACAAGTTCTGATTCTGTACTTGAACTGAGAGCGGCATTACCTAAAACCAATAATGCGATCGCCAAGTTTGAACAAGCTCAAATAGATATAGAGAAAAAAATAGTAAAAGCTCAATCCCCTAGTGGCGTATTTGGGCAAATAAATAAAGTAGCCAATAGTGTTAAAGATACTGCCAATCGCTTTATCGACCTAAACCCCATCGTAGGGAAAAGTATTGGACTATTTAAAGGCTTGGGGCTTGCTGTAGCAGGATATATAGCAATAACAACAGGGTTCGAGACTTTAGTAGAAATAGGCAGACAAACCCAAGAACTTACAGTTAGATTTGAAAACTTGACTACCTCAATTAATTTTGTTAGTGGAGGGTTAGAGCAGGGAGCTAAAAACTTTAATGCGATCGCCAAGTCAGCTAGGGATCTAAAGGTTGCCTTAATACCTGCCATTGAAGGTTATACGCTACTAGCAGCAGCAACTCAGGGAACTAACTTAGAGAAAGACACAATAGGCATATCTAAAGCGATTCTACAAGCAGGGAGAGCCTACTCGATAACAA
>NZ_JAJTDH010000138.1:0-6608 GCF_021300285.1 Microcystis sp. 49638_E5
TTGATAATCCATAATTTTGCTAATAAACATAGCAAAATTATAGATGATTTCCTGACCTAAGATCACATTTTATTCTTTTTTCCACTTCAATCTAAGAATTGAGAAAAAAGCAAAACCTTATATTATACCATAAAAAAATTGTGCAAGAGGTCTTTTCAATCCTTGTCAGGACGGATTCTAGGGAATAGGTGACGGTTTCGTTAGACATTTTGCTATACTCCTCGACCTATCTGGCGACCATCTTAATTATTGTACTAAGTCCGTTGAGTAAGTAAGTGGTTTCAATTAAATTGAAGATAGATTTTGTCTTTGATTCCCCCTTAATAAGGTGGGGTATCTAACAATTTTTAACACCTACTTACTTAGAATATAATATTTCAGCCGCTTTTTTACTTTATAAAGCTATCATTCAAAACTTCTAAATTTAATGGAAAATCTGACCATGTACAACGCTATAATCGAATAAACAACTAAACTTTATATTTCTGTAATGGTTAATTCCTTAAAAGCTTTTTCTAGGCGCAGATATGAACAAGCTGGTTATCCTAAATCAGATGGGAAAGATGCTCTTTGGTCTCCTAGTTATTTTGTTTCTTCTGTGGGAGGTGTGCCATTGGCAGTTCTTAAGTGATATATTAGAGATCAAGAAAAGCCGTCGTAGAACGACGGGGTTTTAAACCCAAATTTTCGATAATCAGATAGCTATCATCTCAAAAACTATCACCATGACGATCGATCCGCAACAACTCATCGAACTGGCTCTCCAATCCGGAGCGGTGGCAGCCGAAGTTTATCAATCTTCCTCCCTTTCCCATCCCGTTTTTTTTGAGGCTAATCGTCTCAAACAGCTAGAAAGTTCTGAATCCGTGGGAACTGCCTTAAGATTATGGCGCGAGGGTTGTCCGGGGTTAGCGGTGGGTTATGGTGATGTGGAACCTGAGATTTTAGTAGAAACGGCATTAAATTTATCCTATCTCAATGCCCCAGAAGAAATCGAATTTTCGGCACCACGACGGGCAATTTATGACCCGATTGGCCAGGATGTGGCGGTAGAATCTTTAATCGAGATGGGTAATCAAATGATTGGCCAAATTCGCCAAGTTTATCCTGAGGTTATTTGTAGTGGTGAATGGGAATGTGAACGGGAAATCACCCGTTTGGTTAATTCCGAGGGTTTATATTGTCAATATACCGATACAGCTTTGAGTTATTATCTGGGGATTGAATGGGTACGGGGAGAGGATTTTCTCGCCGTTTATGATGGGGAATATACCCGCAGTACACCTCATCCCGAAACGGTAATTAAACAGTTATTGCAGCGACTACAATGGGCAGCCAATAATGTGGATAGTCCCACGGGAAAATTACCAATTTTATTGACCTCTAATGCAGTTACCCTCTTATGGGGTACGGTGGAGATGGCTTTAAATGGGAAACAGGTCTTAGAACAGTCCTCGCCCTGGAGTGATAAAATTGGTCAATTGGTGATGTCAGAAAAGTTGACTTTATCCCAACAACCGGACCGAGAACCCTATAGTTGTCCCTTTGATGATGAGGGAACTCCTACCAAATTTTTATCTTTAATTGAGGGAGGTAGAGTTAAGGAATTCTATAGCGATCGTACCACGGCCAGATTATTAAAAACTACTCCGACGGGAAACGGTTTTCGTCCCGGTTTAGGGGTTTATCCCATGCCGGATTTAGTTAATTTAATCGTGGCACCGGGAGAGGGAACTTTAGAGGATTTAATCTCGCAAATAGATGAGGGCCTAGTTATCGACCAAATTTTAGGTCATGGGGCCGATATTTCGGGCGATTTTTCTGTCAATGTCGATCTGGGTTATCGCATAGAAAAGGGCAAAATCACCGGACGAGTTAAAGATACAATGGTGACGGGAAATGTTTATACCGCTTTGCAGAATTTAATCGCTCTGGGGGCCGATAATCAATGGAATGGCTCCTGTTATACTCCCTCGCTAATCGTTGATAGTTTATCGGTGGTAGGGTAAAAATGTGGCGTTGTCAAATTGAAAGATGCTCCTAATCAGATGGGAACTGAAATTACTAGGTGTAGGGCTAATTCATGAATTAGCCCTACAATAGGCGTTGTCAAATTGAAAGATGCTCCGAATCATCTGGGAACTGAGATTAACTCAGCCTACTTTTTGGGGTTAATTTTTTGGGGTTTTATTTGACCTGAAAAGAGGGGGGTCGCAGGCAGGCACGGATTCCCATTATATAAGAAATTATCTGTCAAGTCGCGGGGTTTTGTCAAGCTTTTTTGGGAAAAAAATTAACCGACACTCAAGGGGAGAAAATTATCGGCAGAGATATTATTTAATCTCCCCTTTGAGTAGGTATTTTTCAGCCTGGGATTAACGCTTTAGTTGCCGAGGCACCAAGGCGATTTAATTGGCGATTAATTTGCCATCCGACGAGGGTTAAACCCAACCACTGACTGAAAATTGCCAAAGCGAAAGAGGGAAGTGTAGCGTATTGAGTAGCGGCAATGGGAAGAAAAGTAAAAAACCATAAAAGCGGAGATTGACTGGGATTAACTCCCAAGACAGCGAAACAGAGGAAGGGGAAAATAATCAAAATGCCGATGCTACTGGCTGCGAGCAAAGCGCGTTTATTTGTGCCGGCTAACATCAATAATTGGGCGATAGCGGCATAGACTAAAATCATGTTCATTGCCAAGAGAAACCCGGCTGCAGTGGCTAGTTTATATTGATGGAGAGGGGCGATAAAAATAGCGGGAAGGATGAATAAAATGGCAATAGCGACGTTAACAGCCATGGCTAGGGTAGAAGGACTTTTTTCGCCAAAGATTAAAGCTTTCCCCAGACTAATGCCCGTTTTTCCTTGTAGATGACGATAGCGCGCCCAATCTTGGAGAGTTTGACGGGGAGGAGTGAGGGCAAAAAGGATTAACAAGCCAAAAATCGCCACAAAAACGCTAAGAATCGCAAAATTATCGAAAAGATAGCTCGGTTGCAGAGTTTGGAAGACAAAACCCAGGCTAATGGCACTAAAACAGCCCATCATCCAGTAACTTTGGGGTTTACTAACAAGAGTAGCGAGGGGATTATGGAAGCGACGCTGGAGAATTCTGGTTAAACCGTAGGTGCAGAGGGCAAAATTGAGCAAAATTAAGCTAATACCCACTATAACCGATTGCCAGAGAGATTGACCGTACCAACGCAGATCAAAGATTTGTGAGATTCCTAGATAGCGTACCGCATCGGGGGGGAGAAAGGTAGATTTAACTAGATAGGGGAGGACAAAACTAGGATTAAAGAGAATTAACCAATCAAAGGGAGTACGGGAACCACCATAGCCCGATAAAGTAAAAATAGTGCTATAAAACACAAAGATTAAGACTGCAGCACTGCCTAACCAGGGTTGAAATCCTCCTAACCATGGCGTGGCTAAAGCGAAACTAAGGGCAGCATGATAGAAAAAGGCACAACTAGCGATCAGAACCGCGTAGAAGGCTAAAATTAACGATAGGGGAATACCTGCTAATAAACCCGCCCCCAAGTGAAAGGGTAAAGCGAGAAGACAGACGAGATAGAGGAGAATGGGAACCCCGAAAATTTTGCCGATAAAAATCGTTTTGGCGGGTTGGGGACTCAGACGGATAAAATTAAGTGTACCCCGGCGCTCTTCCCCAGAAAGATCGGCGATTAATTGATAGGTTCCCACCACTAAAAGGGCGAAAATGCCGGTAATACTCAGAAAAGTGAAGATATCTAACCACCATAACCGGGAGATAATCATCCATTGACCATTTAGGTCTTGGATGCAGTATTTAAGCCCACTATAGGGATTATAATCGTTGTTATGGGGGGGATTAGCGGTACAGTAACGACTAAATCCCGCCCCTACCGACAAGAGATTCTTATAGTACAGGTAAACTAATAATTGACCAACTAGGGAGATAACCGAGGCGATCGAGATATTTTTCGGGGTTAATCTTCCTTGCCATTCTCGCATAATTTGCGGGTTGGTTTCCGTAAGGCGATCGATTATTGTCGCTATCATATTTTTGTCCTCTCTACAGCCGTTATCAGGAGCTAATCCTAGATTAACCCAGTAACTTCTCGATCGGTTCGGGGATGAAGAAATCCATCGAGATGCAGCTAAGTAGCTGGTTATAATTAAATTAAAAATGGATTTTAGGTTCGATCCCCCCTTAGTCCCCCCTTAGTCCCCCCTTGATAAGGGGGGTGTCTGATAATTTTTAACGCCTACCTACTTAAAATCTGGGTTCGGGAATCAAAAAGGGAAAAAGTGCCGGACCCGGGAGCTTCTGTTTTACACTAGAATTTGGCCGCCTGAATCTAGATCTATGCCCACTCTGACCCTCAATTTTCCCCTGACTGCCGTTGTCGGCCAAGAAGCGATTAAATTAGCCCTACTCTTAGCCGCCGTGGATCCCGCCCTGGGGGGTGTGGTAATTGCCGGTCGTCGGGGAACCGCCAAATCAGTCATGGCGCGGGCGATACATTCCTTACTGCCACCGATCGAAATTATCGCAGGTAATGTCTTTAATTGTGATCCCAACAATGCCGACGAATGGGACGATCACACTAAAGAAGAATATAGCAGTGGAGAGGTCGCCACGGAAGTTATCCGGGCCCCTTTCGTGCAGATTCCCCTAGGAGTCACCGAGGATCGTTTATTGGGTTCCGTCGATGTGGAAGAATCGGTGAAACAGGGGGAACCAGTCTTTCAACCAGGTTTATTAGCCAGCGCCCATCGGGGAATTCTCTACATCGATGAAATTAATCTACTTGATGACCAAATTGCTAACCAATTACTCACAGTTTTAAGCGAAGGACGTAACCAAATCGAACGGGAAGGCATCAGTTTTCAACATCCCTGTAAACCAATCCTGATCGCTACTTATAACCCAGAAGAAGGGGATTTACGACCCCATTTATTAGATAGAATTGCCATTGCTCTTTCCGCCGATGGTGTCCTTAGTTTAGACCAACGAGTCACCGCCGTCAATCAGGCGATCGAGTATGCTGTTTCTCCCAGCGCTTTTATCGCCCAATATGCCCAAGAAATCGATGATCTAAAAACCGAAATTATTCTGGCGAGGGAATGGTTAAAAGAGGTAAAAATTAAACCCGAACAAATTAGTTATCTAGTGGAGGAAGCGGTGCGCGGTAGGGTAGAAGGTCATCGCGCCGAGATTTTTGCCGTGAGAGTAGCCAAGGCCGCCGCCGCTTTAGAAGGTCGGGATTTAGTCAGTGCCGATGACTTAAAAAGAGCCGTCGAATTAGTTATTGTACCTCGATCGCTGATTACGCCACCACCTCCGGAACAGGAACAACAGCCACCGCCACCACCGCCACCACCGGAACCGCCCCAAGACGAAAACCAGCAGGAACAGGAAGAAAAAGAGGAGGAGAAAGAGGAGGAAAAAGAACCGGAACAGCCCGATAATTTGCCGGAAGAATTTGTTTTTGACCCAGAAGGGGTTTTACTGGATCCCAGTGTGCTGTATTTTGCCCAGATGGCCCAGCGTCAGGGGAAATCGGGGGCGCGTAACCTGATTTTCTCGGAAGATAGGGGACGTTATATTAAGCCGATGTTACCTCGGGGCAAGGTGAAAAGAGTCGCCGTCGATGCCACTCTCCGGGCGGCCGCCCCCTATCAAAAAGCCCGTCGCTTGAGGAATCCCGAACGTCATGTGATTATAGAAGAAGGGGATCTGCGCTCAAAACGGCTGGCCCGCAAGGCTGGTTCTTTAATTGTCTTTGTCGTCGATGCCTCCGGTTCCATGGCTCTCAATCGGATGCAGTCGGCCAAAGGTGCGGTTATGCGTCTGTTAACGGAAGCTTACGAAAATCGCGACCAGATTGCCCTGATTCCTTTCCGGGGTGAGCGAGCAGATGTACTATTACCGCCAACCAAATCGATTACCCTAGCGAAAAAACGTCTAGAAACCCTGCCCTGTGGTGGCGGTTCCCCCTTAGCCCACGGTTTAACCCAAGCGGTTCATGTGGGGATGAATGCCCGTTTATCGGGGGATATCGGTCAAGTGGTGATTGTGGCGATTACCGACGGGAGAAGTAATATTCCTTTGGCGAAATCTCTAGGGGAACCGATTCCGGAGGGGGAAAAACCCGATATTAAGGCAGAACTGCTCGATATTGCCGCTAAAATTCGCTCTTTAGGCATTAAATTGCTGGTCATCGATACGGAGAAAAAATTCGTCTCCACTGGTTTTGCCAAAGAATTAGCCCTAAAAGCCGGGGGTAAATATTATCATCTACCCCGGGCCACGGAACAAGCGATCGCATCTATGGCGCGAGGGGCAATTGCGGGACTGTAGCTAGGGTTTGCGGCAAAAAGTTTTTCGGTGGGGGCAGGGTGTGGGGTTTTACCAATTTTCAGGGAAAAAGTGCCTAAATTTCCCTCCCGATCCCTGCAATGGCTGGCACTTTTTGATTTCAAAAAAGCCTAAAAGTCTTATCCCTGGACTTCCCCGTTGACAAAAGGCCATAACCTGTGCTGTAGAAGGGATTAAGAGAATTTACAGCACCCCGTTACTGGGTACAAATCAGGGAAACTCCCAATAAATCTAACGC